>JBGPSI010000073.1:0-21025 GCA_041490045.1 Bradyrhizobium sp. | reverse complement strand
GAAAACCTCGACAAGGACCGCGCCTTCCTCAAGAACGGTGGCGTGTTCGACGACGACTTCATCGACGCCTATATAGAGCTGAAGATCACCGAGGTCGAGCGTTTCGAAATGACCCCGCATCCGGTCGAATTCGAAATGTACTACTCGCTGTGATCCGGCGCGCATCCGCGCGCCTCACGGTCCGACAATGCAAAAGGCGCTTCCGGTGGAAGCGCCTTTTCCTTTTTCGGCTGATCGCTCTCAAACAATCGCACGCCGAAAACCCTAAAGACCGTACGCATTTACCCCCAATTGCTCCGGCGTGGCCGACGCGGCGCAATGATGCGCTGCATGAATACAGCACTCGATATCAGGCCTAGACTGCCCAAAGGGCGGCGCGAACGAATGACGCCGCCCTTTACCGCACCGGGAGGTCGCAGATGGCAAAGTGGATCCGCTTCGAACAGGATGGAAAGACCGGCTTCGGCACGCTCGAGGGCGACAGCATTGCCGTTCATGCCGGCGACATGTTCGCCGGCGCGAAGCCGACCGGCGCGACGCTGAAGCTTTCGAGCGTTCGCCTGCTTACCCCCTGCGAACCTTCGAAGATGGTCTGCCTGTGGAACAATTTCCACCAGCTCGCCGCCAAGAACGATTTCACCGAGCCGAAAGAGCCGCTCTGGTTCCTGAAGGCGCCGAATGCCTATTGGCCTGCCAACCGGCCGATCCAGCGCCCGGCCACCTATGCCGGAAAGATTATTTACGAGGGCGAGCTCGGTGTCGTCATCGGCAAGAAGTGCTTCAACATCACGGAAGCCGAGGCCGGCGATTACATCTTCGGCTATACCTGCGTGAACGACGTCACCGCCGTCGATCTCCTGCGCAAGGACAAGTCGTTCGAACAATGGGCGCGCGCCAAGAGTTTTGACACCTTCGGCGTATTCGGTCCGGTCATCGCCACCGGCGTCGATCCGATGAAGCTCTCGGTCAAGACCGTCCTGAACGGCAAGGAACGGCAGAACTATCCCGTCGTCGACATGTTCTTTCCGCCGCACCGGCTGGTTGCTGCCATATCGAAGGACGTGACGCTGATGCCGGGCGACGTCATCGCCTGCGGCACCTCGCTCGGCGCCGGCACCATGGGCGACGCCCACAACGTGGTCGACATCGTAATCGACGGCGTCGGCAGCCTCAGCAACGTTTTCGACCAGGTGCTGCCGAGCCCGTATCTTTTGGGCGCACCGCCGAGTGCGAAGAAGATCTGCGTGGTTGGCGCCGGCGCCATCGGCGGCCTGCTGGCGGCCAAATTTGCGCTCGCGGGCGAGGACGTCACCGTGATCGATCAGGGCGCGCACCTCGCCGCGATCCAGAAGAACGGGCTGAAGCTCGAGTGGCATGACGGCAAGGTCCAGACCGCCAAAGTGAAGGCCGTCAACAAGCCAGCGGAGGCCGGCAAGCAGGATATCGTCGTGCTGGCGGTTAAAGCGCATTTCCTCGATCAGGTGGTGCGCGATATCGACCAGCTGCTCGGTCCCGACACCCTCGTGCTGACCGTGCAGAACGGGCTGCCATGGTGGTATTTCCAGCGGCTCGGCGGCCAGTACGACAACCACCGGCTGGACAGCCTCGATCCCTCCGGCGTGCTCACCAAACATATCGATCCGAAGCGGATCATCGGCTGCGTCGTCTACCCCGCGGCGGCCGCGGTCGCGCCGGGCGTGATCCACCACGTCGAGGGCGACCGCTTCCCGATCGGCGAACTCGACGGCAAGGAGACCGAGCGCGTCAAGGAATTGCACGACCGCTTCGTCAAGGCGGGGCTGAAATCGATGGTGCTGCCGGATATCCGCTCGGAGATCTGGCTGAAGGCGTGGGGCAACCTCTCCTTCAACCCGATCTCGGCGCTGACGCACGCCACGCTGGTCGACATCTGCCAGTTCGCCGAGACGCGTCAGCTGGCGGCGGCGATGATGAAGGAAGCGCAGGACATCGCGCAGAAGCTCGGCGTCACCTTCCGGGTCTCGATCGAAAAGCGGATCGCCGGCGCCGAGGCGGTCGGCGCCCACAAGACGTCGATGCTGCAGGACGTGGAAGCCGGCCGCTCGCTGGAAACCGAGGCTTTGATCGGCTCGATCCTGGAGATGGCCCAGTTGACCAATACCGCGGCGCCCTCGATCCAGTCCGTCTACGCGCTGGTGAAGCTGCTCAACAAGGTTATGCTGCTCGAAGGCGGCGGCGTGAAGGTGGAGAAGGCCAGCAAGGCGGCCTAGCCATATCCAGCAGAGTCCCGGAAATCCATAACCCATGCACGGGTTATGGATTCCGGAGCTACCTCAGGCCGGCGCAACCAGCGAAGCCATAGGCACGTTCAGGACGTAGACGAACCCCGTCGGATCGTAGGTCAGCTTGACCTCGCCTTTCAATTGCTGTCCGAGCGAGCCCATCAGGCGGGTGCCGAAACTTTGACGGGACGGCGCATGGACCGTCGGGCCGTTCTTCTCAGACCACGTCAGATACAACCGCTGCATCGCCTCATCGATCTTCCAGACGATCTCGATGCGGCCTGCCGGCACCGACAGCGCGCCGAATTTCGTGGTGTTGGTGCAAAGCTCATTGAGCGTCATGGCCAGCGCGATCACGGCTCCCGAAGTAATCCTGATCTCGGGTCCCTGTATCGAGATCCGGCCTGATCCAATGCTGACGTAGGGCTCGGTCGCGCCGCGGATCGTATGTTCGAGACTTGCGTTGGCCCATCTTGCCTGCAACAGCAGGTCATGCGCCCGCCCCAGCGCGACGAGCCGACCCTCGATGGCATGTTGACCGTGTTCAATGCTTGTCGCCGTCCGCAGGCTTTGCGACGCAATGGCGCTGACGGTCGCGAGCGTGTTCTTGATGCGGTGATGCAGTTCTTCCAGGATAAGCTTCTGCAATTTGTCGGCAGTCTCGCGTTCCTTGGCGTCGATGCCCGCTTGAGCAAGCAGAACCTTGGCATCGATACCGGCCTGCTCGAGCAACAGACGAAGGCTGTCGTTTTCCGCGGTCAGGAACTCCTGTGATGTTGCACCGGCCAATGCCGGTCGGGCCGGCTTGCCGTTTGCTTCCGGATGCAAAGCTTTCGCGATCAGCGTGGAAATATCGTCCGGCACGACTTTCAAGGCGCCCTTGCCCATCATGTCCTGCATTTCCCCGATCAATTGCTTCCCGTCCAGCGGTTTTCCGAAGAAGCGGCTGTCGGCAGGCTTGTCATCGTCGGTCAGTTTCAGTTGTCCGGACACCAGGATGATCTTGATCAACGGCCAACGCTCGTGGACGGCGTAGGCAAGCTTGAGCCCGTCCATGCTTCCGGGCATTTGGATGTCGGTGAACAGTAGTTCGATATCCGAGCGGGATTCGAGGACAGCAATTGCATCGTCGGCATTTATCGCTTCAACAGCAGTAAATCCGGCGTCCTCGACCATATCCACCGCGCGCATGCGCAGCAGCATCTCATCTTCGACAACCAGAACGGCGCGAAGAACGGCGGACCGACCAATAGGCATGGTGCCGGGCACTTTCATTTGGAGCTAGTGGATTAGCCCGTGCCAGTTGCTCACTTATGGCGTCGAACATTTCAGCAAATTGTGGCGTCGGCAGATTGTCGCGCGCAAACAGTCCCGCGGCGGACGGGTCTAGCTCCCAACAATCCCGGAGCCCCAAGGTTCCCTTGGTTACAAACTAATTCTTGCAATCGGCTGTTCTTGCCGAATCAGGCCAGTTCCCGGCCATTCATGAGCTATCCCGGGCGCTGGCGAGCGACCAGCGCCTCGCCAAAGGCCCGGAACAACGCGCGGTTGATCGGATTGCGCTGCGGGTCGTATTCGGCGTGCCATTGCACGCCGAGCGCAAAGCCCGGCGCATCCGCGATCCGGATCGCCTCGATGGTGCCGTCCTCCGCCACGCCCTCGATCACCACCCGCTTGCCCGGCTCGAGGATGCCCTGGCCGTGCAGCGAGTTGACGCGAATGGACTCGCATTTGAGGATCTGCGCAAACGCACCGCCGGGGACCAGGCTGACCTCATGGCGGTCGGCGAAGATGACGTTGGGATCGGGGTGGATTTCACCGTTCTCCAGCCGCGGCATCCGGTGGTTCATGCGGCCGGGCAGTTCGCGGATTTCAGGATGCAGCGAGCCGCCGAAGGCGACGTTCATCTCCTGAAGGCCACGGCAGATGCCGAACAGCGGCACGCCGCGGGCGACGCAGGCTTCCGACAGCGCCAGCGCCAGATCGTCGCGCTTGATGTCGTAGGGTTCGTGCCGGGGATCCGGCTCGGTGCCGAAACGGGTCGGGTGGACATTGGCGCGGGCACCGGTCAGCACCACGCCATCGACCGTATCGAGCAGAGCGCCGATATCGGTGATATCGGGGCAGCCCGCGAACATCAGCGGCAGCGCGCCCGAAACCTCCGCCACGGCGCGGAGATTTCGCTCTCCGACCATCTGTGTCGCGAATCGATTTTCGATGCGGTAGGCGTTTCCGATCACGCCGACCACCGGCCTTTTCATCGTCTTCAATCCCGATCTCGCCTTGCGGCGTTCCGGATCGGATCATGCCTGCCGAGCGCCGGGGGATCAACAGGTTAGGCCGCAATGCGGCGATGCTATTTCCGTGTGAATGCCGCTTTGGCGTCAAAAGGTTCGGCGACCGGCAATCCGGCTGCCTTGACCGCGACTGCCGCCGGATTGTCCGCCCCGTTCAGCCACTTCAATTTCGCCTCGATCCCGCGCGTCACGGGCTCGCCGAGGGGGCCGCCGAAATCGAGCGGCCAGAAGCCGTTCGGCACCACTTCCGCGGTCATGCCGTGCAGGTGAAATCCCTTGCCGAACGCCGCTTCCAGATCGTCCGGCGCGACGTTGCGCGCGGTTGCGGGATCGCTGGAATCGGCGAAGGTTACCAGAACCGGAATCAACGCGCCGGTTACCGCTACCACCCCGGTCATTCGGCTCATTTCATTGAACGACGGATTGCGGCCGGCGGCCTTGTAGGCGCGCAATGCCACATAGTTGATGCCGTCGAGATCGACCGTCTTGTCGATATGGGCCAGCAGGGCGACAAGGTTCTTGCCGCCGCCGAGATCGACGAAGACGGCATCGCCCTTCGTGGCGGTTTGGCCACGACGGCTGTATCCCCGGTCGGGATGTACCGACAGGACGCCGGAGGCCGACTTTGTCCCCTCGGGCGTGTCCACCTCGACCGTCAGGCGGTATTTGTGACCGGGCCGGTTGATCCTGATCTGATCGCCAACGAAGAGCGCGGCCAACAGAGCCATTGGCCCGAGCCATTTCAAGTTCATGCCAAGCGCCCCTCGCCTTCCCGTTTCCACTGATCGCTTGGCACAAGGCAGGCGTCAGCGTCAAACCGGCGCGCCCGTCGCGCTTGATCCCGGGCGCGAATGACGAAAGAGTACGGCTGCAAAGGCTTCAAAGAAGGAATCAAGGTGGCAGTATCGGTTCACGAATCTCGCCCCTCCCGCAGCGATCTGGCCTGGGCAATATCGGTCGGCGGCATCGGCATCGTCGGCTTTGCCACCCTGCTGCTGTTCACCTGGTACTATGCCGCAACGCTGTTTCTGATCTTCGCCGGAATGCTGCTCGGCGTCGCGCTCAACGCCCTGACCGCGATGCTCGGCCGCGTCGTGCGGCTGCCGCATGCGCTGCGGCTCACCATCGTCTGCCTGGTGCTGGCGACGCTGTTCTCGGGCGTGGTCTTCCTCGGCGGCACCACCATCGCGCAACAGGCGACCGCGCTGAGCGATACGATCAAGGCGCAGCTCGTCGGCGTCAAAGCCTTCCTGGAGCGGAACGGCATCGATACCAGCTATTTCGAGCTCGGTAATTCAACTGCGGCACCGGCGGCTTCGTCGAGCCCGGCAACGCCGGCTCCCGCACCGACGCACAACCTGCCGAGTGCTGGCGCCCTCGCTTCCAGCGGCGGCGCGATCGTCAGCCAGACCTTCAAATTGCTGCTGGGCACGGTGAGCGCGGTCGGCAATTTCTTTATCGTGCTGTTTCTCGGACTGACCTTCGCCGCGCAGCCGAGCATCTATCGCAACGGGCTGTTGTTCATGGCCCCCGCGCGGCATCGCGCCCGCGCCACGGTGATCGTCGATCGCATCAGCGAGACGCTGGAGCGATGGCTGATCGCGCAGATCATCACCATGTTCGTGGTTTTCGTGGTGACCTGGATCGGCCTGGGCATCATCGGCATCCCGGGCTCGTTCATCCTGGGCATCCAGGCGGGATTGCTGACGTTCATTCCGACCGTCGGCGCGCTGATCGGCGGACTGATCGTGGTGCTCGCGAGTCTTGCGTCCGGCTGGGTCGCCGCGGCAAGCTCCCTCGTGCTTTTCCTCGGCGTTCACGCGCTGGAAAGCTATATTCTCACGCCGATCCTTCAGCGCCAGGCGCTGGAGATTCCCCCCGCCACCCTGTTTGCGTTCCAGATCCTGCTCGGCGTGGTGTTCGGAATCTGGGGGCTCGCGCTGGCGCTGCCCCTGATGGCGATCGTGAAAGTCATGATCGACTATTTCAAGTCCGACGAAGCCTCAGCCGAGCCGGTCGCGGCGTGAGGCGTCGCGGGATGCGGCGGACGTTCAGCCCGCCGAGGTCAGCACCGTCTCGGTATGTTCGACCTCGGGCGGCGCGGCAAAATACTGGCCGACCAGTCCGCGCCACGCCGTGAAATCCTCGGAGCCCCGGAAATCGACGGTGTGATTTTCCAGCGTCTCCCACTTCGCCATCAGTCGGTAGCGCGACGGTTTTTCGATCGACTTGTGAAGTTCAAAACCCTTGCCGCCCTTGGCGCGCAGGAACAGCGGACGAGCCTTTGCTACCGCAGCTTCAAAGTCCTTCTCGCTGCCCGGTTTGACGTCGATTTGTGCGATTTCGGTAATCATGGGGTTTACGGCCTCTCGTTGAGAACCCGACGTCTCTATCACCGAACCCCGAAAAAGAAAAAGGCGCCTCGCGGCGCCCCGTCGTCATCTTCTGCAACGGCGATTCAGTTTAACAGCAGCACGGCGCCAACCACCATCAGCGTGCAGCCGACGAACATCACGGCCGGCCAGCGGCTGCGCGGCTGGTCGTAGCGGCCCTGCGCGCGGCGTTCCCTGATCAGCGCCGTCTCGTATTCGTCCGACGTCGAGAACATGCAGGCGAAGCCTCCACGGGCCGATGCGGCTGCGGCTTCGAGCGACATCAGGGCGGCGCGGACATTGTGGTTACGGGGCGTGTACATAACCCAGATGATAGGAAGCGAATGGTAAACGGCAGGTTACCGCCGTCTCCCGCCGCCCCGCATCTCACGCCAGCTTGGCCACGCCCGTCGGCTGCGGGCGCGCGACACCAACGGTCTTGCGGCGCTGGTTTTCCAGCGACAGCGGCAGCTCCTCGGCCGCCTCGACGCGGTTGCGGCCGGTGCGTTTGGCCTGATAGAGCGCGGTATCGGCCGCCGCCAGCAGCACCTCGAGTTCGGTGCCCGCCGGCCCGCCCGCGACGCCGATGCTGACGGTGGTGTCGACCGGGCCGGTCTCGACCACGATTCCGGAGTTCGCGAAGGCCGTGCGCACCCTCTCGGCGGCAATCACGCCCTCTTCCAGCGAGCATGGCAGCAAGGCCGCGAATTCCTCGCCGCCGACGCGTCCCGATAGGTCCGACAGCCGCAGCGTGTTGATCACGACGATGGAAAACAGTTTGAGAACCTCGTCGCCCGCGGCATGGCCGAAGCGGTCATTGATCGACTTGAAATGGTCGATGTCGAAAATCAGCGCCGTGACCGGCCGGCCGGCATGGGCTTCGCGGTCGATCAGGCGCGACGACGCTTCGGCGAAACCGCGGCGATTGAACATGCCGGTTAGCGGGTCCGTCGACGCCGCCGTCTTGTGCGCGATCACTGCGCGCTCGGAGACCAGGATGAAGATGACGAACACGGTGCCGATGGCATAGAGCACGAGTTCCACCGAAAATCCGGTCACCCAGACGCTGGAGGCGAATTTGGGGTCATGCGGCTGCAGCAGGCTGCCCAGCAGGATAGGCAGCATCAGCACGAAACCGTGCATGACCGGCACGACGATCAGCGGCCATCGCCGTTGCAGGGAACGGCGGCGCTCGGTCCATAGCTCGGTGGCCGTCAGCGCCGCGTAGATCGTGACGATGGCGGCGCCGATGATCACGCGCATCATGGCGCCCGCCGGTGCCACCGTCAGGGCGGCGGCGATCCAGGCGATGGCGCCCAGAACCAGTCCCGGCAGATTGGGCTTGCGACCGCGAAACACGCGGGCTGCATTCCAGACCATGCCGCAGGCGATGAAACCGACCGCGTTCAGCACCAGCGACGGCATCTCGCCGAGCGTGCCCCCGGTGACCGTCCAAAGCCCAACCGACGTTGCACCGAGCAGATAGGCCGTTCCCCACCATTTCAGGGCCCGGATCTTTTCCTGGTTGCCGAACAGCAGCAGCATGGCTCCCAGCATCGCCGCGATCATGGTGGCGATGATGTAAAGCGTGGGGGTATCGAGCGACATGAGCCAGCCAGCGTTTGTGATGCAGCGGATGAAGCGCAGCTAAAGGCGGAGCGGACGCTATCACCGAGGCATAACCTACGACCGCTCTGTTCGAATTCCGTTTGCGCGCACACACAAGTTTTCGCGAAAAACTGCGTTAACTGTTTGGAAAATTCGTAACAGAAAGCCGCAATGAAAAAGGGCGCCCGAAGGCGCCCTTTCCTGGTTCCAGATACGCAGATTTTGCTGCAAATTTTAGCGCTTCGAGAACTGGAACGACTTGCGCGCCTTGGCGCGGCCGTACTTCTTGCGCTCGACGGTGCGGGAGTCGCGGGTGAGGAAACCACCCTTCTTCAGGACGCCGCGCAGATCCGGCTCGAAATAGGTCAGTGCCTTCGAGATGCCATGACGCACCGCGCCGGCCTGGCCCGACAGACCGCCACCGGTGACGGTGCAGATCACGTCGTACTGGCCCGCGCGGGCGGCAGCAACCAGCGGCTGCTGGATCATCATGCGCAGCACCGGGCGGGCGAAATAGACTTCAACCTCGCGGGTGTTGACGAGGATCTTGCCGGCGCCCGGCTTGATCCAGACGCGGGCGACCGCGTCCTTGCGCTTGCCGGTGGCGTAGGCGCGGCCGTATTTGTCGACCTTCTTGACGTATTTCGGCGCTTCCGGCGCGGCCGGCTTCAACTGCGACAACTGATCGAGAGACTGCATGGTGTCGGACATCTTATGCGGCCCTCATGTTCTTGCGATTCATCGCGGCGATATCGATCTTCTCGGGTTGCTGGGCCTCGTGCGGATGCTCGGGGCCGGGATAGACGCGCAGGTTACCGAGTTGCACACGGCCAAGCGGCCCGCGCGGAATCATGCGCTCGATGGCCTTCTCGACGACGCGCTCGGGGAAACGGCCCTCGAGGATCGACTTGGCGGTGCGTTCCTTGATGCCGCCGATGAAGCCGGTGTGATTGTAATAAACCTTGTTGTCGCGCTTGCGCCCGGTGAGCACCGCATGCGCCGCGTTGATGATGATGACATGGTCGCCGCAATCGACGTGAGGCGTATAGGTCGGGAGGTGTTTGCCGCGAAGGCGCATCGCGACCAGGGAAGCGAGCCGGCCGACCACCAGACCTTTGGCGTCGATCAGCACCCACTTCTTCGTCACCTCGGCGGGCTTTGCCGAAAACGTTTTCATTTGGGGAAATCCGTGAATGGGGGATATCGGACGCGTGCGTGCCCGAACTGCGGCGTTTCTAGATAAGCGCGCCGCGCGCGTCAATGCCCGGATACGATTATTATCCAAGCAGGAACAATGGGTTATAAATATGGTGCTATATTACCGTACGAATCCTCAAGTCTTTGGAATGGAATAGGTCGAGGTAACATGGGCGATCGGGTCGGGCGAAGAGCCGGACAGCAGATTGACCTCACCGACCGCCAGCCGCGTGCCGAGTTTCAGAAGCCGCGCCGCCGCCAGCACATCCTGCCCGGGCGCGCCTTTACGGAGAAAATTGATATTGAGGTTGGTCGTTACCGCAAGCCCCACCGGGCCGATCGCCGACAGCAGCATCACATACATGGCGCAATCTGCCAGTGCCATCAGCGTGGGTCCCGAGACCGTCCCTCCCGGGCGCAGCATGCGCTCGCTGTAGCGCTGCCGTAACAGGCAGGTTTCGCCGTCAGCGTGTTCGATGGCCGTATCGCCGCTGCCGAAGGATTGTGGGAATTCGGCACGGAGGAACGCCTCCAACTCGGCCACGCTCATTTTCGCAATTGCCATCTGCTTCGCCTGCCCTCGCCTCGTCCCGCTTGTTACATTAAGGTGACGCATCTGCCCAAGCGAATAACAAGTAGATATCGAGCGGATATTTCGATCATGAGCCAGACCGCACGCGCCGCCACGCCGCAATCTCCGGTTCTCCTGCGCGAGACGCTCGGCGGCATCGCGGTGCTGACGCTCAACCGGCCCGAAGTGCGCAACAGCCTGTCGGAGGGCCTGATCGCCGATCTGCACGCGGCACTGCGGGAGATTCACGACGACAGCAGCGTGCGCGCGGTGGTGATCGCAGCCAACGGCCCGGCCTTCTCCGCCGGCCACGACATAAAGGAACTGACCGCACGCCGCACCGACGCCGATCGCGGGCGGGCCTACTTCGCGCAGATCATGAATGCATGCAGCGCGATGATGCAGGCCATCGTGCACCTGCCGAAGCCGGTCGTCGCCGCGGTCCAGGGCATCGCCACCGCCGCAGGCTGCCAGCTGGTTGCAAGCTGCGACCTCGCGGTCGCCTCGGAAACGGCGGCCTTCGCCACGCCGGGCGTCGATATCGGGCTGTTTTGTTCGACCCCGATGGTGGCGCTGTCTCGCAACGTTCCGCGCAAGCAGGCGATGGAAATGCTGCTCACCGGCGAGCCGGTTCCGGCCGCGCAGGCGCGCGACATCGGCCTCGTCAACCGGGTCGTCGCCGCCGGCACCGAACGGGATGCGGCGATCGCGCTCGCGCAAAAGGTCGCGCTCAAATCCGCCTACACGATCAAGCTCGGCAAGGCCGCGTTCTACCGCCAGGCCGAAATGAGCATTGCCGACGCCTATCGCTATGCGGCGGAAGTGATGACCGAGAACATGATGGCGCGCGACGCCGAGGAAGGCATCGGCGCCTTCATCGAGAAGCGCGAACCGAAGTGGCAGGACAGATAATTGCCGTCACTGCCAGAAGCGAAGCGGCCGAACGATCAAGGTCCCGTCATTCCGGGATGGTGCGCTACCACCAGACCCGGAATTTCGAGATTCCGGGTTCGATGCTTCGCACGCCCCGGAACGACCGTCTCAAGGACCTTCGCACCTCGTAATGATCCTGACATGAATGATCGCTCCAAATGAACCATGACACCTACACCGACGATTACATCCGCGAAATCCTCAACGGCGTGAAGACGATCGCGATGGTCGGAGCCTCGCCGGTCAATGTGCGTCCGAGTTACTTCGCCTTCAAATATCTGGCGCAGCGCGGCTACGACATGATTCCGGTCAATCCCGGTCACGTCGGCAAAGATCTGCTGGGAAAGCCGTTCGTGGCCTCGCTCGCCGATATCGAGCGTCCGGTCGACATGATCGACATCTTCCGCAATTCCAGCCATATCATGCCGGTGGTGGACGAAGCCCTGAAAATGTCGCCATTGCCGAAAGTGATCTGGATGCAGCTCGGCGCGCGCGACGATGCCGCCGCGGCCAAGGCCGAAGCGGCCGGCCTCAAGGTCGTGATGAACCGCTGCCCCAAGATCGAATATGGCCGGCTGTCCTCGGAGATTTCATGGATGGGCGTCAATTCACGCACGCTGAGTTCCAAACGTGCGCCGATACCGACCCAAGGCATGCGGCTTTCGTTGAACCGGACGAGCCTCGGCGGCGGCGAAACCGCCGCCTCCGATCGCGCCGCGAAAAACAAGAACGAACTTTCGTGACGCAAATGCGAAACGATCGCTCTGCGGGCGCGGCGAAACGAAGCACGGCCATTGCGAACAGATAGATGACCCGTCACGTCGCCTTGACGGCGGATGCCGCTGACGCGATTGTCCCCCAAAAGGAGGAGGCGGACCTGCGCCGTCTCGAATTATATTCGCGCCGCTCATCTTTTGCGATGCGGCCGCCTGGCCGCCCTTAAGCGATGAGACCTTCAAAAAGGAAATAATATGACCGATCGTCTTCCCGGATTTGCGACCCTTGCCGTTCATGCCGGCGCGCAGCCCGATCCCACTACCGGCGCGCGGGTGACGCCGATTTATCAGACTACGTCATTCGTGTTCAACGACGCCGACCACGCCGCCTCGCTGTTCGGGCTGCAGGCATTCGGAAACATCTATACGCGAATTGGAAATCCGACCAATGCGGTGCTCGAGGAACGCGTCGCCGCACTCGAAGGCGGCACCGCCGCGCTGGCCGTTGCTTCCGGACATGCCGCGCAGGTCGTAGCACTTCACCAATTGCTGCGGCCCGGCGACGAATTCATCGCCGCGCGCAAGCTCTATGGCGGCTCGATCAATCAGTTCACCCATGCCTTCAAGAGTTTCGGCTGGAACGTCGTCTGGGCCGATCCCGATGACATCGACAGCTTCAAGCGCGCGGTGACGCCAAACACCAAGGCAGTCTTCGTCGAGTCGATCGCCAACCCCGCCGGCAGCATTACCGACATCGAGGCGATCTCGGCCGTGGCGCACGAGGCCGGCGTGCCGCTGATCGTCGACAATACGCTGGCTACGCCTTACCTGATCCGCCCGATCGATCACGGCGCCGACATTGTCGTGCATTCGCTGACCAAGTTCCTCGCGGGCCACGGCAACTCAATCGGCGGCATCATCGTCGACGCCGGCACGTTCGACTGGTCGAAGGACGACAAGTACCCGATGCTGAGCGAGCCGCGTCCCGAATATCACGGCATCAAGCTGCAGGAGACGTTCGGCAATTTTGCCTTCGCGATCGCCTGCCGCGTGCTGGGCCTGCGCGATCTCGGCCCGGCGCTATCGCCGTTCAACGCGTTCCTGATCCTGACCGGCATCGAGACGCTGCCGTTGCGCATGCAAAAGCACTGCGATAACGCCAAGGCGGTTGCTGAATTCCTCTCGGGCCATTCGGCGGTGGCGTCGGTCAATTACTCCGGCCTGGCGGGGAACAAGTACAACAACCTCGCGCGCAAGTATGCGCCGAAGGGCGCGGGCGCCGTGTTCACCTTCACCCTGAAGGGCGGCTACGACGCCGGCGTCAAGCTGGTGTCGAACCTGAAACTGTTCTCGCATCTCGCCAATGTCGGCGACACCCGCTCGCTGGTGATCCATCCCGCCTCGACCACGCACAGCCAGCTCGACGATGCCGCCAAGATCCAGTCGGGCGCGGGCCCCGATGTGGTGCGATTGTCGATCGGCATCGAGGACAAGGAAGATCTGATCGCCGATCTGGAGCAGGCGCTGAGCGCGTGAGGTCTTATCATTCGGGGCGCGCGCGCAAGCGCGAGCCTAGAATGACGCCGCCGGGGCTTTAGCCATACTCCCAAATGGTTGCCGCCGATGGCTGCCAATCCATGCGGCCTCCGATATATTATCAGGCTACCGAAACCATCCTCCGGAGCCGCCGATGTTGCGTTTTGCCGTCGCCTTGCTTGCAGTCGTCGCCGCATGCGGAACCGCCGAGAGCGCCGACCGCGCGCTCGCCCATCCCCGCACGCATCGCGCGGCGATCGGCTTGCCAGCGGGCCTGCCGAGGCCGCACTACCATTTCCGAACCACGATCACCTATGCCGAGCCATACACCTATCGCCGCCCCTGGCCGCGGCTTTCGGTCTACGAGGCGCCGGCGGTGCTGTACGCGCCCGTCGTCTATATCCCGTACGTCGCGCCGGTGCCCGATCCGTACGGCCCCTATTGGGACCGCCTGCCCTACGCCTGCGGCGTTTACGGCTACTGCTAGCGAAACTTTCGTGTCAGCCGGTTTGGGTGACCGGCAGCCCGAGTCCTTGCGGCCGCGCGGCCTGCCGCCCGGCCAGACGCTCGGCCTGAAAGATGGCCAAGGTCAGCACCGCAATCGCGACGGCCTGGTGGGCGAGCGCAAGGCCGATCGGAACCTGGTTGAGCAGCGTGAGAATACCCAGCGTCGCCTGCAAGATGATCACGGCCGCAAGCCACACGGCGCCGTTGACCGCGGCGGCTCCGGCGCGCGACCTGATGGCATCGAACGCGTGCAGTACGGCCAGCACAAACAGAAAATACGCCGTCATCCGATGCTCGAACTGCACGGTGAGCGCATTGTCGAACAAATTGCGCCACCACGGCACATCAAAGAACAGTCGCGACGGCGACGGAATAAAGCTTCCGTCGATTGCCGGCCAGGTGTTGTAGATCTTGCCGGCGCGCAGGCCCGCGACCAACGCACCGAGAAAAAGCTGCACAAAGGTCAGCGCCACCAGCGCGACGCTGGTGATTTTCAGCCGCGAGGATACCGCAAGCGGCGGCCGGTCCGCTAGCCGGCGCAGCGTCCAGACGATCGCGGCAAAGATCAATAGCGCCAGGACCAAATGGACTGCCAGACGGGTGTGCGAGACTTCCACCCGCTGCGAAAGTCCTGACGCCACCATCCACCAGCCGACCGCGCCCTGCAGCGCACCGAGACCGAAGATCAGCCACAGCCGGCGCCTCAGGTCGGCGGCGAGAAAGCCGCGCCAGATGAACCAGAGAAACGGCAGCAGATAGGCAATCCCGATCACGCGTCCGAGCAGCCGGTGGCTGAATTCCCACCAGAAGATCGTCTTGAACTCGGCCAAGTTCATGCCGGCGTTCATCTCGCGATATTGCGGGATCTTCTTGTAGGCTTCGAACGCCTGCATCCACTGCTCCTGGTCGAGCGGCGGCAGCGCGCCGCTGACCGGCTTCCATTCGACGATCGAAAGCCCGGCCTCGGTGAGGCGCGTGGCGCCGCCGACCAGCACCATCAGCGCGATCAGGCCCGCGATCGAGACGAGCCACCATTGGACGGCGCGGATTTGGGGTGCCTGGCGTGAGGGAACGGCGGTCATCGAGGCTGCGCTTGAATGAATTTGCGCGCCCCTTATAGTCCGCCCCTCTCCGCGCGCAAGGCGCGCCATCCTCACGAGTTGCACATTTCCGTCATGACCATACGCACCCGCAAGTTCCTCGGAACCATCGCTCTTCTGGTGCTGGTGGTGGTGTGGTCGCTGATGGGAATGGCGGCGGCGCAGATGCCCTGGCTCGCGGCCTCCGGGCTGGCGCAGGCCATCTTCTATGTCGTGGCCGGCATCGGCTGGGTGCTGCCGGCGATGCCGATCATCAGCTGGATGGCGCGGCCGGACGCGTAGATCTAGATCCCGGTGCTGCGGACGCTTACCGGCGGGAAGAGTGCCCCCGACAGGATCACGCGCATGGCGCGCAGCGATTGCCGTTGTCCGTCCCAGCTAATCCGCGGCAGCGCCTGCAGATTGGTGCGACCCTCGGTCTGAACCACGCCCGGTATCGCCGAAGCAGCGCTCGCGAAGCCGGCTTCCTCGGCCATGGCGACATGCTGCCGGCGAAAGGAGGCGCGATCGCCGAACGGATATGCGAAATGCCTGATATCGCGGCGGAACGCGACCTCAGCCACCGCCCGGCCCATCGTGATCTCGCGCGACGCATCGGCCTCCTTCAGGTTGGACAGCACCGGATAGTTCACCGTTGCGCTTCCAATCGTCACGTTACGATCGGCGGCCAGCTTTCCCAGATCGTCCCAGTCCATCGCGGCCTGGCGCGACAGGCCTGCAAGGTCGACCGAGTAGCGTGTGCAGAGATCCTTGATCGCAAAGGAGCGATCCGGCGGCCCGAGCGTACGCATCCAGCCCTCGAGAAATGCGTAGAGCTGGTATTTTTCGGAAGTGGTGGCGATATCGAAACGCTGCTCCGTGCGACCCATTACCAGGCTGATACGCTGCTCCCGCGCAATCACTTCCTCGAGCGCGAGCCACCACGCCTCGCCCAGGCCGTCCGGAAACGCCGTCGGTACGTAAAGGGCAAAGGGAACAGCATGTTTCGAAAGCACGGGATAAGCCGATGTGATCAGATCCTTGTAGGCGCCGTCGAATGTCAGGCAGGCAAACCGTCTCCGCTCCGCGAGCGTGACCGCCCTGCGGCACACCTCGTCCAGCGAGACGATGTCATATTTCCAGCGCTTCAGCGCCCGGATCGTCCGATCGAGAAATCCCGGCGTGATTTCCCTGGACGCAAGCGGCTGAAAACGCACGCTGCGCCGCGGCCGCACGCGTTCAAACCGCAGGATGACCCCGGCGCCGCCGGCCCGCCTTCCTCTCAGCCACGGCACCCCGCTGAAATAGGTAAGCTCCAGCCGCAAGTCTTTCAGGAATCGGAGTTCGGATGGCAACGTCTGGTCCCCGGCCCGCATTCCGCAACAGTGGATACCGGCTTTGCGGATAAAATACGCGCAACTTCGTGGCTAGGCGGATTTTCTTTGGGCTCGCCGGATGACACCTGGCCGGAAAATGCTCCGCCGCCATCACGTCCGCCGTGCCCCGCTCTATTCTCATTACTCTTTGTTGACACTTCTTTGCAAAGGTCGGCGGAACCCGAAAAATCTGAACAATTCCCTACGGACAGGTTTCGCAATGACCATGGCTGCCGCGATCGAAAGCCGAACGGCGGAAGCGAAAACGTGGTCGAGATCAAGCCGCATCGCCAGCGTCGATATCGTCCATGACCTCGGCGATGCCGAGGCGGTCTGGCGCGGCCTCGAAGGGAAATTTTCCACCCCGTATCAGCGCTTCGATTTTCTCGGTCCCTGGCAGCGCCAGGTCGGAGCGCGCGAGAGCCTGTCGCCCTTTATCGTCATCGCGCACGATTCCGAGCGCCGGCCGCTCGTGTTGTTGCCGCTCGCGCTCCGCCGCAAGCTGGGCCTTCGTACCGCCTGCTTCATGGGCGGCAAGCATGCCACCTTCAACATGGCGCTTTGGGACAGCGATTTTGCCGCCGGCGCAACGCCTGCCGACCTCGATGCGCTGCTTGCGGGATTGTGCGAACACGCCGAGGCCGACGTTCTGGCGCTCACCCAACAGCCCCGGCGCTGGCGGGATCTGCCGAACCCGATGGCGCTGCTGCCGAAGCAGCCCTCGGTCAACGATTGCCCGTTGCTGGCGATGGCGCCGGGCGCGGCTCCGTCGGAGCTGATCAGCAATTCGTTCCGCCGGCGCCTGAAGGGCAAGGAGCGCAAGCTGCAGGCGCTTGCGGGCTATCGCTATCACATCGCGACATCCGATGCCGACATCAAACGGCTGCTCGACTGGTTCTTTGCCGTCAAACCGCTGCGGATGGCGGAGCAGAAACTGCCCAACGTGTTCGCGGACCCGGGAGTGGAGGATTTCATCCGGGATGCCTGCATGACACGGCTTGCGGGCGGCCGCGCCATCGACATTCACGCGCTCGAATGCGACGACGAGGTGATCGCGATCTTCGCGGGCGTCGCCGACGGACACCGCTTTTCGATGATGTTCAATACCTACACGATGTCGGGCAGTTCGCGTTACAGCCCCGGCCTGATCCTGATGCGCAACATCATCGACCACTATGCCGGGCGCTCCTACCGCGCGCTCGATCTCGGCATCGGGTCCGACGACTACAAGAGGCTGTTCTGCAAGAGCGACGAGCCGATCTTCGACAGTTTTATCCCGCTCAGCCCACGCGGCAAGATAGCAGCCGGCGCGATGTCGGGCCTCAACCGCGCCAAGCATCTGGTGAAGCACAACCAGGCGCTCCTTCACATGGCGCAAAGACTGCGAAGCGCGATCCGCCGCTGAAGCTTCGACCAACCCGTGCGTTTCAAGCAGCCTAGAACCGGTAGTTCATTCCGAGGCGGACAATCTGACCGGTGAATTTTGCAGTCGCCTGCAGGCCCATCGTGTCGGATCCGGGGAAAACGTAGACGGGGTGCACGTCATAGGACGCCGAGCCGAAGTCGAAATACAGATACTCGGCTTTCACCGTCCATCGTGGGCCGACGGCGACTTCGGTGCCTCCGCCGACAGTCCATCCGACCCGGGTACTGGAGATCGAGTCCGCCGAGCAAAGCGGACCTTTCGGAGCGGATGCCGACCAAGGCTCCGATCGCTGAGCCGCGATACGTGTTTCACCGTCCGATATGCGCGCGGAAATGCTGCGTCGGGAAAACGATCGATAGCGGCGACGACCGAAAGCGGCGATTCTGCCAGCAGCCGGGCGAACGACGCAAACTATCTTCAGGCCGCCACGACGACCCGGATGCCGGGCTCGACGGCGTCCGAGGGCTGCGCCGGCTTGCTCAGCATCGTCACCTCGGAAAAGCCCACGGCCTTCAGCTGATCGCACATCAGGGCGCGGGCGTCCGCGGTCATCGAGGCATCCGGCACCACCACGGCGCGCGCCTGTGTGGTCAGCAACTCCGCCGGCAATTCCGACGCGGCGCCGGCATCCAGCAGCACATGGTCGTAGACCCGCAGCAGGGCATCGATTGCCAGCGTCAGCCGCGGCGACTGCAGCAGCGTGCGGTCAAAGCCCGGACGTCCGGCGCTGACGAGATGAACGCGCGACAGCCGGTCCCTGGTGATCACTTGCGAAAACGACGCCTCGCCCAGCATCAATTCAGCCAGTCCCGGCGCCACCGGATCGACCGATACGGCCGGGATCGTCGGCGACGATGCCGACAGATCAACCACCACGACCCTTGCGTCACGCGCGAGCAGGCGGGCCAGCGTCAATGCCGTCAAAGTAATGCTCTCGCCGGATGCGGTACCGAGGACCGTGACCTTGCGGGCGGCTTCGCCGGCGTTGCGCAAATCCCCGGCAAGGTTTTCGATTTCAGTGAGTTCGGACGCGATACCTGGAGAGATCTCTGGAGCGATCTCGGCGCGGGGTGCGGACGGACTTTCCGGAGGGATGTCGTCGAATACGGGCTCGCGATCGGCCGCGGCAAGCTCGGCAGCTTCCTCGGCCGCCGCAGGAACACGGCGAAGAACCGGAGACGAGGCGAATGCGGCGACCGCGCGCGGCGCGGTCATGCGCAGGAGCTCGCCGGTCACGATCGCGCCCGCGGTCAGCATCAGGGTCGCCAGCGTCGCGATCAGCACGATCGGCAGCTTCTTCGGATATGCCGGGGCGTTGGACACGCTGGCGCGGGAAATGATGCGGCTGTCGGCGGGCGCGGCGTCGATGTTCTCGCGGGTATTGGCCTCGCGGTATTTCGCGAGATAGGATTCCAGGAGGTCGCGTTGCGCCTTGGCTTCCCGCTCGAGCGCGCGAAGCTGGACGTCGTTGCCGTTGGTCGAGGTCGCCTGCTTCTTCAATTGCTCGAGGCTGGCGCTCAGGCCGTCGACCCGGCCGCTGGCAATGCGCGCATCATTGTCGAGCGAGCGCGAGAGCTTGCTGGCTTCGTCGCGAATCTGGCGGTCGAGGTCCGCGAGCTGCGCCTTCAGCTCCTTGATGCGCGGATGATTGTCGAGCAGCGTCGATGATTGCTCGGCGAGCTGGCCGCGCAGCGTGACGCGCTGTTCGGACAGCCTGCGGATCAATTCCGAATTGAGCACTTCCGACGCCTCGATCGGCTTGCCGCTCTGGAGCATTTCGCGGATCAGCCGCGCCTTCGATTCCGCGTCCGATTTCAGCGCGCGCGCGTTGTTCAACTGCGTGTTCAGCTCGCCCATCTGCTGGTTCGACAGCGTGGTATTGTTGGTGCCGACGAACAGGCTCGATTTCGAGCGGAAATCCTCGACGCGGGATTCGGCATCCGCGACCTTCTTGCGAAGATTGTCGATCTCGCCCGACAACCACTGGCTGGCGGCCTTGGCCTGCTCCTGCCGCGCATTCTGCTGCAGCACCAGATAGCCTTCCGCGATCGAGTTGGCGACCCGCGCCGCCAGGTCCGGATCGCGCGACTGGAACTCGATGACGATGACCCGCGATTTATCGACCGCATAGGCGGTGAAGCGGTCGTAATAGGCATCCAGCACGCGCTCTTCCGGCGTCAGCGAGAATGGATCGCGGCCAATCCCGAACAGCGCCAGCAGCGACTTCAGCGGCGATATGCCCTGCAGCACCGGATCGAATTCCGGCAGATCGGCGAGCTTGTTTTTCCTGATGACTTCACGGGCGAGATCCCGCGACAGCAACAGCTGGACCTGACTGGTGACGGCCTCGGCATCGAGCGCGGTACGCTCCTCGTTGCGTTCGCCGGTCGGCCGCAGGAACACGTTCTCGCGCCCGTCGACCAGGATGCGCGCTTCGGATTTGTATCGCGGCGTCACCAGATTGACGGCGGTGATCGACAGCACGGCGGCGAGCAGCGTCGGAAAGATGATCCAGCCCCGCTTGCGCGCCAGGGCCTGGCCGAGGGCGCCGAAATCCAGATCGCCTGCCACGGTCGCGGCGCCCGCATTGGCGACCGGCGGGGGCTCAGCGAAGGCCTGCCGGACCTCGGGCTCTTCCTTGCCCGCGCGGTCCTTGACCGCTCGCCAGAACGCTAAACGCATCGCACACTCCCGCAGACGCCACGACTTCACCCGACCGGGGCGATTACACTCCATTAAGGTTGCCGCTGGGTTAATCGCGCGGATTTGTCGCCGGCAAAGGCGGCCCCTTCCCGACACGGTCATGCTTTGTTAACCATGAAAGTCCTTAATCGGAATCGACAATTTCCTCAGGGTTTTCCGATGCGAGGCGCGCGCGCCGTCATGGTCAGTCTGGTCGCCGCGCTCGCTCTGCCGGGCTGCATCCGCACGACCGGCCCGGTCGCGATGGCGCAGCCGCAGGGCGATCTCGACGCGATGGCCTACGGCTCGTCCTACGCCATGTCGCCTACTCCCGTCGCCTATGCGGCCGCGCCGATGCCTGCGGCCTATGACACATCCTACAAACTCGATGCCGGCGACAAATTGCGGGTCGTGGTCTATGGCCAGGAAGGCCTCACCAACACTTACGCGATCGATGCCGGCGG
>JBGPSI010000072.1:0-21420 GCA_041490045.1 Bradyrhizobium sp. | reverse complement strand
CTGGCGGCGACATTGGCCTGCTGCAACAGCTTGCCCATGGTGAAGAAGCCGTGGAATTGGCCGGGAAAATGCCGCCAGGTCACGGCGACGCCGGCTTTCTTCAGCCGGTGGGCATATTCGTCGCCTTCGTCGCGCAGAGGATCGGCGCCGGCGGTCAGCACATAGGCCGGCGGCAGGCCGATCAGCGTGGTGGCGCGCGCAGGCGAGGCACGCCAGTCGTGCACGTCGGCCGCGCCATTGAGATAATGAGCGCGAAACCATTTGATCACCGTATGCGTCAGCAGGATGCTGGTCTCCGGCTCGGAGTGCGAGGGATGCGTCATCGCAAAATCGATCGCCGGATAGATCAGCACTTGTCCCGCGATCGCAGGACCGTTGCCGTCGCGCGCGGCAATGGCGACGACGGCGGCGAGGTTGCCGCCGGCGCTGTCGCCGCCGACCGACAGGCGCGCGGTGTCGATACCAAGCTTGCCGGCATGGTCCGCGATCCACTTGGTCGCGGCGATGGCGTCGTCGACGGCGGCGGGGAATTTGTGCTCGGGCGCGAGCCGGTAGTCGACCGAGATGACGATGAGCCGGCCTTCGTCGGCGAGTTGCCGGCACACCACGTCATGGGAATCGAGATCGCCGATCACCCAGCCGCCGCCGTGAAAGAACACCAGGCACGGCGCGAGGCCACCTGCCAGCCTCGGCGCTTTCGGCGTGTAGACGCGCGCCGGAATCGAGCCGTGCGGGGAGGGAATCGAAAGCGGCTCCACCGATTTCAGTTCGGGCGGCTCGGGATTGGTGACGGGGCGGCCGGCCAGATAGAACTCGCGGGCCTCCTTCGGCGTCAGCGTCTCGTAAGGCGGGCGTCCGGCTTCCTGAAATGCCTTGAACACGGCGGCGGCATCGGGATCGAGGGTCACGGGCATGTTGGGAAGACCTTCTGATGTTTGAACTTGTCATTCCGGGGCGATGCGAAGCATCGGACTACGATGTGCAATTGCACATCGGAGAATCTCGAGATTCCGGGTCTGGTCCTTCGGACCATCCCGGAAGGACGAAGTGTTAGCCCGCCGTCCTCGCGCCATCGACGGTATAGGCCGAGCCCGAGACATAACTGGCGTCGTCGGAGGCGAGGAAGGCCACGATGGAGGCGACCTCGGACGCCTGGCCGAGCCGGCGTGCCGGAATCCGCTCCGCCACCTTTTCGTTCGGCACCGGCGCGTTGCCGGGATTGCGTCCCTGGACGATCGAGCTCAGCATGCGGCTGTCGATCAGGCCGGGGCAGACGCAGTTGACGCGTACGCCGGTGCCGGCGCATTCCAGCGCGGCGCTCTTGGTGAGCCCGATCACCGCATGCTTGCTGGCGCTGTAGACCGCGATGTCGGGCGAGCCGATCAGGCCCGCGATCGATGCGGTGTTGATGATGGAGCCCTTGTCCTGTTTCTGCATCACCGGCAGCACATGCTTCAGCCCCAGGAACACGCCGACCACGTTGACGTCGAGGACACGACGAAACGCTTCCAGCGGGTATTTGGTGATCGGGGCGATGTCGCCCTCGATGCCGGCATTGTTGTAGAAGACGTCGATGGTGCCGAATTTATCGATCGCCGCGCGGACGTAGTCGGCGACCTCGTCCTCGCGCGTGACATCGGCTGCGACCGGCAGCGCCTCCGCCGAATCCGGCAGGTCCTTGATCGCGGTTTTGAGGTCGTATTCCCTGCGGTCGACGGCGACGATGCGCGCGCCGCGTGCGGCGAGCAGCCGCAGCGTCGCGGTTCCGATGACACCGGCCGCGCCGGTGACGACGGCGACCCTGCCATCCAGACGAATTCGATCGGGCATGGGGCTTTTCGTTTCCTCCTGGCTCATCCGGTTATCCCGGATTTTGCGGAGTTCGGCGGGGCGCGCGCGAACCTTGATCGGGACCGACTATTTCATCTGGAACGCGGGCTGACCAGTGTCCGGGGAAGGCAAAAGCCGCCCTTTCCCCGCCGTATTCGCCGTGTTAACCGGGTCTCCTGCGAGCGGCGGATAAGTCTGTACTATGTCGCGAGCCCGATTCGCCTTTTAAAGCCGCGAGATGCTTCGAACCATTACGTTAGCCGGTTTTGCGGCCCTTCTGGCCGCCACCACGATCTCGCTTGCGCCGCCGGCGCGCGCGCAGATCGGCAATATCTTTTCCGATCCGTCGCCGCGTCCGCCGGGCAATATTCCGCGCGGCAACCAGCAGCAGGCGCCCGACGACGAAGAGGAAGTGCCGGAATTGCCCCAAGGCAGGGTGTTGCCGGCGCCCAACCGCCCGCTGCCGGGGCAGAATGTTCCGCCGCCCGGATCGGTGCAGTCGCAACCGCTGGCGCCGCCGCCGGGCACGACCATCGTTCCGCAGAACATTCAGCCGGGCATCGCGGTGACGCCGCCGCAGCCGGGCCAGGGCGTCGCGGTCGCCCCTCCCGGCGCCAATCCGCTGCCGGGACTGGCGCCCGGCCAGAAGCAGCCCAAGGGCGTTCCGCAGGCGCCGGCCACCTTGCAGCCCGGCGACGAGGTCGTCACCGAGCCGCCGGCGCAGAAGATCGTCAACAAGAAGGCGAGTTTCTCGGGGCTGGACAAGATCACCGGCCGCATCATCAATTTCGACGAGGATATCGGCGAGACCGTCCAGTTCGGTGCGCTGCGGGTGAAGACCGACGCCTGTTACACGCGCCCCGCGACGGAGGCTGCCAACACCGACGCCTTCGTCGAGGTCGACGAGATCACGCTGCAGGGCGAGGTGAAGCGGATCTTCTCGGGCTGGATGTTCGCGGCGAGCCCCGGCCTGCATGGCGTCGAGCACCCGATCTACGACATCTGGCTGACCGACTGCAAAGGCCCCGACACGACCGTCGTCACCGCGGCGCCGACCGAGCCGCCGAAGCCGGCGCCGGCTCCCCCGCCGCCCGCACAGAAGCGCGCCGCGCCGAAGCAGGCGCCGCGTCCGCCGCCGCCCTTGCCGCAGCAGCAGACCCAGCAGCAGCCACCCCCGCAGCAGCAGCCCCCGCCGCAGCAGCCCGGCGGCCCCGGCGGTCTGTTCGGGATTTTCAGGTGAGCGCGACGATCACCCGCGCGCGGCGATAATTTCCAGCGCCTCTTCGCCGCTCAACGGGCGGTCGACCGGCAGCCGGCAAAAATCCGCGTTCCCTCGGATCGCGCGGTCGAGCAGCGCGGTATAGCGGCGGCGCGGGATCTCGACCGCGCCGAAGCTGCGCAGATGCTCGGTCACGTATTGGGTGTCCAGCAGCTCAAAACCGCCGGCGATCAGCCGCGCCACCAGATGCACCAGCGCCACTTTCGAGGCGTCGCGGACGCGGTGGAACATGCTCTCGCCGAAGAAGGCGCGACCCAGGCTGACGCCATAGAGCCCGCCGGCGAGATCGTCGTTCTGCCAGACCTCGACGCTGTGGGCGTGGCCGAGTTCGTGCAGGCCCTCATAGAGATCCCGGATGCGCTTGTTGATCCAGGTGTCGTCGCGGCCGGCTTGCGGCGCGGCGCAGCCTGCGATCACCGCCTTGAAGGCCTGGTCGACGGTGACGGTGAACGCATCGGAGCGCACGGTGCGCTTGAGCCGCGAAGCGACGCGAAAACCATCGAGCGGGATCACGCCGCGCATCTCCGGCTCGACCCAGAACAGGGTCGGATCGTCGGCGCTCTCGGCCATCGGGAAGATGCCGCAGGCGTAGGCGCGCAGCAGCACTTCGGGCGTGATCTCGGGAGAGGCGGAGTCGCGTGACGTCATCCGCCCAGAATAGCAGGAGGAAGGCCGCCGCGGCTAGCTCGCCACCGCACAGCCGGGTTTTGCGGCGGGCTTGTTGACGCGGCAAAACCGCAGCACGATCCGGGTACCGGCATGGTCGGGATCGCGCTCGACGCTGGCCTCGAGCTTGGAGGCCATGGCGGTGACGATGCGCTGGCCCATGCCGGTGGAGCGCGGATCGGTCTTGACGTTGAGGCCGACGCCGTTGTCGGCGATCGACATCACGACATCGTCGTCCTGCGCGGTGAGGTCGACGTGGATCGGACCCGCGCCGTCGGGGTAGGCGTATTTGACGGCGTTCATCACGAGTTCGTTGACGATGATGCCGATCGCGACCGCGCGGTCGGGGTCGATCTCGACCGGCTCGGCCTTCAGCGTCAGCCGCGACATCCGGTTGCCCTCGGCGGAACGCCTGAGATCCTCGAGCAGGGCATCGAGATACTGGTTCAGCAGCACGCTCTTGAGGTCGTGCGAGGTATAGAGCCGGCGGTGAACCTGTGCCACGGCGGCGACCCGCCCCATGGCGTTGGTCAGCGCCGCCTTGACGTCGTCCTGGGTGCTCGAATTGGCCTGCAGATGCAACAGCGAGGCGATAATCTGCAGCGAGTTGCCGACGCGGTGGTTGACCTCGCGCAGCAGCACCTCGCGCTCGGCGGCGAGCGCAGCGTAGCGGTCGCGCGAGGCATGGACCTCTGCCTCGGCGTCGTCGCGGGCCTTTCGGATCTGCGCCTGCCGCAGCGCACCGTCGACCGCGACCTGCAACAGCGGGATGAATTCGCCCTGCACGTCCTTGACCAGATAGTCTGCGGCGCCGGCCTTCAGTGCGGTCACGGCGATGCCGGAATCCTGCGCGGCGCTGACGAACACCACCGGCGGCGCGTTCGGGATCGCCATGATCCGTTCCAGCGTTTCGAGACCGTCGAGGCCGGGCATGAACTGATCGAGGGCTACGACGTCGATGCCGCCCTGCTGCAGGCGCTCCAGCCCGTCGATTCCGCTCGCAGCATGCACCACCTTGAGGCCGAGCCGCGTCAGGCCGCGGTCGACCAGCCGGGCCAAGCCCTCATCGTCGTCGATGTACAGCAGTGTGGGCATCGGCGGACTCATGGGGCGGCCGGCGGGACCTGAATGACGGAGAAGAACAGCCCGAGCTGGCGAATGGCGTTGGCGAAGCTTTCGTAGTTCACCGGCTTGGTGATGTAGACGTTGCAGCCGAGTTCATAGCAGCGCTTGATCTCCTGGGAATCGTCGGTCGTGGTGAGCACCACGACGGGTGCGCATTTCAGATATTTGTTCTCCTTGACCCGCCGCAAGATGTCGATACCGGTCATGTCGGGCAAATTCAGGTCGAGCAGGATCAGCAGCGCCTGGCCCTTATGGTCGAGCCCGGACCCATCCTTGCCGAAAAGGTAGTTCACCGCTTCTGTACCGTTGGTGAACGGCATGATGTCGTTGTTGACGCCGGAGCGGCGGATATTCCGCTCGATCAGCCGGGCGTGGCCCTCGTCGTCCTCAATCATGATGATGTTAACTGGTTTGCTCATGTATCTCTGTTCCGGTTACTGGCTGCCCATTCGATCGGCAGCGTGATCGTGAAGGTGCTGCCGCTGTTGAGTTCCGATTGCACCGACATGGTCCCACCCAGCCGCCTTACCAGCGCGCGGACATGGGCCAATCCGATGCCCTGTCCCGGTCTGTCCTGGGTCCCGGCACGGCGAAACAGGTCGAAAATGCGCTGATGGTCCTTGGGGGCGATGCCGCGCCCATTGTCGGCGACCTCGAAAACCGCAAAGCCCAATTTGGTGCGGCCGCGGACCGCGATGTCGCCGGGCACGCCCGGCTTGAGGTATTTCAGCGCGTTATCAATCAGATTGGAGAAGATCTGTTCCAGCGCGAGGCGGTCCGAGACGATCTCCGGCAGCGGCTCGATGCGAATCTGCGCGTCCGCCTCAGCGGCTTGATGCGCCACCGTCGTCACGACGGCTTCGATCAGTTCGCGGGTGTCGATCCGCACCGGCTCGAACTCGCGCCGCCCCTCGCGGGTAAGGTTGAGGATCGCGGTGATCAGCCGGTCCATCTTGGCGATCGACGACTTGATGAACCCCAGCGCTTCCGAGAAATCCTGCGAGAGTTGCTTGTCCTCGCCCTCTAGCTCCGGCTCGGCGTCTCCGGCGAGCACCGGCACCGGCGCGGCGCCGACGGCGCGGCCCAGCGCTGCGATCCGCCGGAAGATGTCGGCGCGCAATTCCTCGAGTTCGCTGGTGAAGCCCATGATGTTGACCAGCGGCGAGCGCAGATCGTGGCTGACGATATAGGCGAAGCGCTGGATTTCGTTGTTGGCCTCGCGAAGATCGGCGGTGCGCTCGTCGACGGTCGCCTCCAGATTGAGGTTATTGTCGCGCAATCGCGCCTCGGCCCTGTCGCGCGCGCCGGCCGATTGCCGCACCAGGAAGATCGAGATGGCGGCCAGCGCGATCACCAGCGCCGAGCCGGCGATGGTGACGGTCGAGGCGATGCGCTGGCTAAGATCGGCTGCAACGTTGCGGGCCCCAAACAGACGCTCTTCTTCGGCGCGCATCGCAAGGGCTGCCTCGCGAATCGCGCCGCTGGAGTTTTCCGCAGCTGCCTCGCGGACCAGCGCGACCGCGGCGGCGGGCTGGTTTTGCCTGACGAAATTCATTTCGCGCGCGAATTGGTCGAGGCGGTTTTCGACCGCCATGCGCAATTTGTTTGCGTTTTCGACCTGGACCGGATTGTCGGCTGTCGACTGCGCGAGCTTCTCGACGGCGGGCATGATCGCCGCCACGGCATCGTTGTGGTCGCTCCGGAATTCCGGTCCGAGGGTCAGCAAATAGCCGCGCGCAGCACTTTCGGCGCGGCGGATTTCGAGCAGCACGGCGTTGATCTGGTTTTCCACCTCGACGGTGTGCACTACCAGGGCGCTGGCTTCCCGGGCCTTGTTGACGAAGATGACGGACGATGCGCTGATGGCGACGAGCACCAAAAATCCCGCCGCAAGCAGCAGGATTTGTCCAATCGCGCGCCGGCGCGTGGCGTCAATCGTCACAAGTGTCTCAGGTCGCGAAATTCAGCAATCCCCCGCGGGGTATAATTCCCGGTCAGCCAAGAACTTCCGTCAGGGCAAAGGGTTCCCGCGCGTTGAAGTTTTTTTCGGGCCGGTGCAGGCCGCTCTCAGCCGGCCGGCTTGCCGCTCAGGTACTGTTCGAGCCAGTGGATGTGATAGTCGCCGTCGATGATTTCGGGTTCGCGGACCAGGGCCCGAAACAGCGGCAGCGTGGTTTCGATACCCTCCACCACCATCTCGTCCAGCGCCCGGCGCAGCCGCATCAGGCACTCGCCGCGGGTCTTGCCATGGACGATCAGCTTGCCCACCAGCGAGTCGTAATAAGGCGGGATGACGTAGCCCTGGTAAACCGCGGAATCGATCCGGACCCCGAGGCCGCCCGGCGGATGGTACTGCAGGATCTTGCCGGGCGAGGGCCGGAAAGTCTGCGGGTTTTCGGCGTTCACCCGGCACTCGATGGCATGGCCGATGATCGCGATCTCGTCCTGCGTTGCCGGCAGTTCGCCGCCGGCCGCGATACGGATCTGCTCCAGCACGAGGTCGATATCGGTGATCATCTCGGTGACGGGATGTTCGACCTGGATGCGGGTGTTCATTTCGATGAAATAGAACTCGCCGTCCTCGTACAGGAACTCGATGGTGCCGACGCCGAGATACTTCATATCCTGCATCGCCTTGGCGCAGGTGGCGCCGATCTTGGCGCGCGCGGCCGCCGACAGCACCGGGGAGGGGCCTTCTTCCCAGACCTTCTGATGGCGCCGCTGCAGCGAGCAGTCGCGCTCGCCGAGATGGATCGCGCCGCCGCGGCCGTCGCCCAGCACCTGGATTTCGATGTGGCGCGGCTTCTGCAGGTATTTTTCCAGATAGACCGAGGCGTCACCGAAGGCCGATTTGGCCTCGTTGGATGCGGTCGACAGCGCCAGCAACAGATCGTCGGGGTTCTGCGCGACCTTCATGCCGCGTCCGCCGCCGCCTGACGCCGCCTTGACCAGCACCGGAAAGCCGATTGCTCGCGCGATCCCCATCGCGTCATCGTCGGGGCCGACCGCGCCGTCGGAGCCCGGTACCACGGGAATGCCGAGCTTTTTGGCCGTCTTCTTCGCCTCGATCTTGTCGCCCATCAGGCGGATGTGCTCGGCTTTCGGTCCGATGAAATGCAGATTGTGCTCGGCGAGAATTTCGGCGAAGCGGGCGTTTTCCGAAAGAAAGCCGTAGCCGGGATGGACCGCGTCCGCGCCGGTGATCTCGCAGGCGGCCAGCAGCGCCGGCACGTTGAGATAGCTGTCCTTCGACGGCGGCGGGCCGATGCAGACGCTTTCGTCGGCAAGCCGCACATGCATGGCGTCGGCGTCGGCGGTGGAATGCACCGCGACGGTACTGATACCGAGTTCCTTGCACGCGCGCAGAACCCGCAGGGCAATCTCGCCGCGATTGGCTATCAGAATCTTGTCGAACATCGCAGCGCCTGACGTTGAGGAATTCTATTCAATGATGACCAGCGGCTCGCCGAATTCGACCGGCTGGCCATCCTCGACGAGAATCTGCGTCACGGTGCCCGCGCGCGGCGACGGGATCTGGTTCATCGTCTTCATCGCCTCGATGATCAGAAGCGTCTGTCCAACCGACACCTTCGACCCGACATCGATGAACGGCTTGGCGCCGGGCTCCGATGCCCAATAGGCGGTGCCGACCATCGGCGAGGGCACCACGCCCGGGTGTTTTGCCATATCGGCGACAGCGGCCGGCGTGACAGCCGCGGCTGCCGGCGCGGCGGCGGGTTGATAGCCCGCGGGCACCGAAGCCGCGATACTGACGTTGCGCGCGACCCGCACCCGCAGGCCGGCGCGCTCGATCTCGATCTCGGTGAGATTGGTCTCGTCCAGCAGCAGTGCGAGTTCGCGGATGAGCGCGCTGTCGTCGCTCTTGACGTCGCTCTTGGATTTTGCGGCTGTCTTGTCGTCAGGCTGGCGCGCCATGATCTTGATCCGGAACTTTCGTAAAGGGGATGACGGGCGTTGATGTCAGGCTTTTGAGTCAGGCTTTTGCTTTGGCGCCGATTCTGGCGGCAAGACCGGAAATCGCGAGCCGGTAACCGTCGATGCCGAAACCGCAGAGCGTCGCGAAAGCGGCGCGGGCGGTGAAGGAATGGTGACGGAAACTCTCGCGGGCGTAGATATTGCTGATGTGTACTTCGACGGTCGGAATTTTCACCGCCGCCAGCGCGTCGTGCAGGGCGATCGAGGTGTGAGAATAGCCGCCGGCATTGATGACGATCCCGGCGGCCTTTTTGGTGTGGGCCTCGTGGATGAAATCGATCAGTTCGCCCTCGCGATTGGACTGCCGGCAATCGGCCTTCAACCCGAACTGCGCCGAGGTGTCGGCGCACAGCTTCTCGACGTCGGCGAGCGTCGCATGGCCGTAGGTCTCGGGCTCGCGGGTCCCCAGCAAATTGAGGTTCGGGCCGTTAAGCACGTAGATGGTCTCGGCAAGGCTTTTGTCGGCAAGGCTTTTGGCCATTCAAATCCCGGCAATGTGGGCTGTGGGTGGCCGGGGTTATAGGTAACAACAGGCCCAAGGGGAAGCCTTTAGGCCGTTCCGGCACACCCCAAAACGCCTCATCCAATTCGCAAAAACCTGTGCAGAACGTACGGAAAACGCTCATTAACCAACGTTGAGGGAGGCGAGCCGAGCCGCCGTGAACCCACAAGATAGGGGGCGGGCATCGCTGCCCGCCCCGAACCCGTTGCCAGCCTCTGCTTAGGCTTCCAGAACGGCCACGATCTCAAGCGTCCGCGGGTCCACGACGACGATCTGGTCGCGGACCAGGAAGAACTCATAGCCGCGCCACTCCGGATAGACCGTCACGACCTCCGCCGGAAGCGGGTGGAACGACACTTCGCGCGGCACACGGGTGCCGATCGAGATCGAGAAGTTGACCTTGTTGACCGGCGCGATGTGCTGATCGCGGATCACCGTGGTGATCTTGGTGCGCTGCTCCGTCGAGAGCTTCGCTCCGGCACCGGCCTGGCCGACGGTGGTATTGGACCTGCCTTCGGCCTTCATGCTGCCGTTGCGGTCTTCGCGGCCCTCAGCCTTCATCTTGCTGCTGTCTTCGCGGCCTTCCGCCTTCATGTTGCCGTTGCGCTCTTCGCGCCCCTCGGCCTTCATGTTTTTGCCGCGGTCTTCACGACCTTCGGCCTTCATGTCCTTGGCTCCGCCCCTGGCGTTGTTCTCGGAGCTCATGCTCTTCGACTTCTGCATGTCCTCGGCGCGATCGTTCTTGGCGGCAGACGGCGATTTCTGCTCGGACTGCGTGGCCTTCATGCCCGGCGAGGGCTTGGTCGATTCGGGGGATTTCGATTCGGTGGATTCGTGGCTCATCTGGCCCGCGGAGGACCCGGCCGACGACGGCCCGGACGATGGCGCGCTCTGCATGGTCGAACCGGCCGACGATCCTCCCTCGCGGCTCGTGCCGGTTCCCTGCGCATTGGCGAAACCGGTGCCGGCGATCAAAGCCGCCGCGGCGACCGAGATCAGAAAGCGATTAGTCATGGAATTTCTCCTCACATGTTTTGCATTGCCCGCACCAACAACGAAAGCGAATGCGTGAGGTTCCTTGCTTTCCCCGGTTCCATCACGTTTGTTTCTTGAACGCGTGATGAACAACTCCGCCGCAGAAATCGCCCAAACAAAAAGGCCGGCTGAAGAGCCGGCCTTTCGATCTCGATGGCAGCGCCGAGTTGCGGTCGCTCAGCACGTCGCCTTGCCGCAGCGGGCGATGCCGATCTTTTCCCTCAGGCCGTCGAGGCCGACCGCGCCGACCACGATCTGCTTGCCGATCACGTAGCTCGGCGTGCCGTTCATGCCCATCGCCTCGGCGAGCTTGAAGTTTTCCTCGATGGTGGCGCGCACTTCGGGGCTTGCGATATCCTTCTCGATCCTGGCCGTGTCGAGGCCGGCGTCCTTGGCGGCTGCCATGGCGCGCGCCTTGTCGGCCGGACCACGGCCGCCGAGCAGCTTCTGGTGGAAATCGAGATATTTCTTGCCGGAAGGATCCTGCATGCGCACGGCGACCGCGACCTTGGCGGCTTCGACCGAGCCTTCGCTCAGCACCGGGAATTCCTTCAGCACGACCTTGAGCTTGGGATCTGTCTTCATGAGATCGAGCATGTCGGCCATGGCGCGTTTGCAGTAGCCGCAATTGTAGTCGAAGAATTCGACGAAGGTGACGTCGCCGTCCTTGTTGCCGAGCACGACGCCGCGCGGCGAGTTGAAGATCGTCTCGGCGTTGGCGGCGACGCTCGCTTCGTGCTTCTCGTTTTCGGCGGCGGTCTGGCGCTTGCTGAGTTCGGCCATCGCCTCTTCCAGCACTTCCGGATGGGCGATCAGATAGTTGCGGACGATGGTCTCGATATCGCCGCGCTGGGTATCGGAAAAATTCTGTGCCGAAGCGGCCGGCGGCATGCCGCCGAGGGCGAGCGCAAGCAGCGCGGGAACGAGCAGGCGGAACGAAGGCATTGGCACAATCCTCTTCGGGTGAAAGCCGGTTTTCGAAATCAGGTAGCGGCTCGATTTGTCTCTAGTTGTTCTTCAACGGCTTTGCCGCGACGATGTCGTCGGCCCTGACCCATCCGGGGGTGCCAACGGCGAAACGTGTCTTGGCGCGCGCGGCAAGTTCGCGCGCGGTCTTGTTGTCGCCGCGAAGGAAGGCGGCCTGGGCCGACGCGAGATCGGCTTCTGCGTAATCTCCCTTTCGGCCGTAGGCCATGGCGAGCTGCATGTAGCCCAGGGGCGCCTCGGTCTCGCGTGCCACCGCCGCACGGAGAATTCCGATGGCTTCGTCAGTATAGGCCTTATTATCGGTCCCCACGAGCGCCTGCCCAAGTAACATCTCGATGAGCGGTGAATGGTTCGAGAGCGCCACGGCCTTCCTTAAAGGTCCGATCGCCTCGGCCGGCTTGCCGCCTTCCAAGAGCGCCTGGCCGCGCAATTCATAGAAATAGGGGTTGTTGGGCTGGAGCTGGATCAGCCCGTCGATCTGGGCGAGCGCGGTGCGCAGATCGCCGTGCAGATAGGTCGAGATCGCGTGCGCGTAGCGCGCGGGCAGGCTGTCGTTCGACATCGGATAGCGCCGGTAGACAGTGTCCTGCCGCTCCATGAAGGCCGAGATTTTGGCCCGCACCATGTCGTGGCGCATCTGCAGGGCCGGGTCGTCCTTCTTGTCCCAATAGGGACTCGAGTGCGCCAGGTCTTCCAGCGCGGCGACGCGGTCGGCGGGCATCGGGTGCGACTGCAAATAGGGATCGGCGCCGTGAGAGGCAAACAGGCTGTCGTTGGTGAAGCGCTTGAAGGTGTCGTACATGCCCTTGGCGGACTGCCCGGTAGCGGCCAGGAATTTCACTCCGGCGCGGTCGGCGTTTTCTTCCTGCGCGCGTACATAGGAGATCAGGTTGCGGCGGATCATTTCCTGGGGTGCTGCGACCGCGGCGGCGCCGGCATTGGACAAACCGCCATTGCTGTTGCCGCTTCTTGCGCCCGCCACCATGGCGCCGGCGCCGAGCAGCATGGCGATGATCATCTGGGTCTGCGCCTGCGACATCTGCTCGCGCATCTTGGCGAGATGGCCGCCTGCCAAATGGCCGGTTTCGTGGGCCAGCACCCCGATCAGTTGGTTGGGGGTCTCGGACTGCATGATCGCGCCATAATTCACGAAAATACGGCGGCCGTCCGCAACGAAAGCGTTGAACGTGCTGTCCCTGATGATCACCACCTGGATGTTCTGCTTTTCCAGGCCCGCGGCGCGCAGGATCGGCCGCGTATAGTCGCGCAGCAGTTGCTCGGCTTCGGTGTCGCGGATCACGCTCGGCGGCTTGTCCTGCGCAAAGGCGGCGGACATCGGTGCAAGGGCAAGCGCCGCGGCGGTCGTGACCGCGGTCAGTTTCGAGGCTTTTTGGCGTGGCGCGAAGCGGAACAACATGACGGTCTTTAAATGATTGGCGGCGGCCCGGATACGGGTTATGCCCTACCAAACCGTGGAATGCGGCTTGTCTGGGGCACAGGGCTCATTAGCAGATATCGATGCTTGAAGCGACACCGAGAGACCGCGCGAGGAACCTGGTGACGGCGTCCGGGCGCAGCGATGTTCCGCCGTTCATGGTGATGGACGTGATGGCGGCGGCGGCGCGCATCGAGGCCGCCGGCGGCCACGTCATTCATATGGAAGTCGGCCAGCCCTGGGCGCCGGCGCCGAAAACCGCAATAGCGGCGGCCCACGCCGCGCTCGACGGCAAGCGGATCGACTATACCTCCGCGCTCGGCATTCCCTCGCTGCGTGAGCGAATCGCCCGGCACTACAGCGACACCTATGGCTGCGCGGTGGATCCGGCGCGAATCGTTGTCACCACGGGATCCTCGGGCGCGTTCATCCTGGCCTTTCTGGCCATGTTCGAGCCGGGCGACCGGGTTGCGGTGACCGTGCCCGGCTATCCGCCGTATCGTCATATCCTCACCGCGCTCGGCTGCGAGCCGGTGCTGATCGAGACCTCGAGCGAAAATCGCGATGCGCTGACCGGCGAGGCGTTGCTCGCCGCCCACCGCAAGACGCCGCTGAAGGGCGTGCTGGTCGGAAGTCCGGCCAACCCGACTGGCACGATGATGTCCAGGGAGGCGCTGACCGGTTTGATGCTGGCTGCGGAAAGCGCGGGCATCCGCTTTATTTCCGACGAGATCTACCACGGCCTCGACTATGCATTTCCCGCGGTGACGGCGGCCGAACTCTCCGCGGATGCCGTGGTGATCAATTCGTTCTCGAAATATTTCTGCATGACCGGCTGGCGGGTCGGCTGGATGGTGGTGCCGGAGGCGCTGGTGCGGCCGATCGAGCGGCTGCAGCAGAATCTCGCGATTTCGGTGCCGACGCTATCGCAGATTGCCGCGGAGGCGGCGTTCGAGGGCCGCGACGAAATGGAAGCGGTGAAGCATGGCTACCAGGAGAACCGCCGCATCCTGATCGAGGGCCTGCCGAAGGCCGGCCTCGACAGGTTCCTTCCCGCCGATGGCGCATTTTACCTCTACGCCGACGTCTCGGCGTTCACCTCGGACAGTTTCGAATTTGCCAAGCAAATGCTGGAACAGGCCCATGTCGCGGCAACCCCGGGCATCGACTTCGATCCGATTCACGGCCACCAGTTCATCCGCTTTTCCTACGCGCGTTCCGCCTCGGACATGCGCGAGGCAGTTGAGCGTATCGCGCGCTGGCTCGGACGCCGCGCATAAAATTACCGGCGACCTTGAGCGGCGTCATTGACACCGCCCGCGCAATTGATCTTGGCTATGGCAGAGGGACAGCGGCCCGCGAAAACGAGGCCGGTGAGTTGTCGTCCGTGGGGGAGTAAACGTCATGTCGGCGACGATCGTGACCGCGGCACCAACGCCTGCCGCAAAACCATGGTACCGGGTACTCTATGTTCAGGTGCTGATCGGGATCGTGCTCGGCGTTATTGTAGGCTGGCTATGGCCCCATGTGGCGACCAATGACTGGGTCAAGGCGCTGGGCGACGGCTTCATCAAGCTGATCAAGATGGTGATCGCACCGATCATCTTCTGCACGGTGGTATCGGGCATCGCGCATATCCAGGATGCCAAGAAGGTTGGCCGCATCGGTGTCAAGGCGCTGGTCTATTTCGAGGTCGTCTCGACCTTCGCGCTGGTAATCGGGCTGCTCATCGGAAATCTGGTGCGTCCGGGCGCGGGCTTCGGTGGCTCGATGGCCAGTGCGCAGGCGGTAGCCAGCTACGCCAAGCAGGCCGAATCCCAGAAGACCGTCGATTTCTTCCTGCACATCATTCCCGATACGGTCGTCGGCGCCTTTGCGAACGGCGAGATCCTGCAGGTCCTGCTGTTTTCAGTTCTGTTTGGCTTTGCCGTGATGAGCCTTGGCGAGCGCGGCAAAAACCTGCGCACGTTTGTCGACGAGGCAGCGCACGGAGTTTTCGGCGTCATTTCCATCATCATGAAGGTCGCACCGATCGGCGCGTTCGGCGCCATGGCCTACACGATCGGCAAGTTCGGCACCGGCGCTATCCTGAATCTGATCGGCCTTGTCGCGACGTTCTATCTCACGGCTGCACTTTTTGTATTCGTGGTGCTGGGTATCATCGCGCGGATGGTCGGTTTTTCGATCTTCAGGTTCATTGCTTACATCAAGGACGAGTTGCTGATCGTGCTCGGCACCTCGTCTTCGGAGAGCGCGCTTCCATCCTTGATGGAAAAACTGGAACGGCTCGGCTGTTCCAAGTCGGTCGTGGGCCTCGTGGTGCCGACCGGATATTCGTTCAATCTCGACGGCACGAATATCTATATGACGCTCGCAACCCTGTTCATTGCACAAGCACTCGGTTTCGATCTGACCATCGGCCAGCAGATCACCATCCTGGTGGTCGCGATGCTGACCTCAAAGGGAGCCTCCGGCGTCACCGGCGCAGGGTTCATCACGCTTGCGGCGACGCTGGCCGTCGTCGATCCGCGTCTGGTCCCCGGCATGGCCATCGTTCTGGGCATCGACAAGTTCATGAGCGAATGCCGCGCTCTCACGAACCTTTGCGGCAATGGCGTCGCATGCGTCGTGGTCTCCGCTTGGGAGGGCGAACTCGATCATGCCAAGCTGCAAGCCCGTCTCAGCAAGGAAATCGACCCGTCGGACGTCGAGACCGCTATCGCCACGGATTAGCCGGGGCGTGGAATCAACAGCGCATGGTGAAATCCGCCGCGCCTAGGAAGGTCCGAACCTGATCGAAACGAGAGAGTTGGCTATCGCATCGTCATCATCGGGAGCGGAAAATGGCTCTCCTAAAAAGGAGAATTGTACCGTCAGGTGAAAGGCCCGGAGATTACCCACGCCGATCGCTGTATTCTTGTCTTCGATACCGACAAGAAAAGTCTATACGTCGAGCGCGAGGTGACGCATCTGGAGGCGAAGATTGGAGGTGCCGTCGAGTATCAGACAGACACGATGGACATCTCGGATTATCTAAAGCAGGGTGGGCAAACCGCTGGCCATCGAGAACTGTGGCGCTTGCTGAGAACGATCTTCGATGAGCGCGCCGAACGTGACGTGATCGAATAAGATCGGGCATCCGGGGATCGGTCTGGCATCAGGCCCTTGATGCAGATCAAGCGAACTGAAGCCGACGTGCTCTTTTCAACTTTTTGTATGGGGAGTGCCGATCATGACCCATATTCATTCGCTGTCCGCGGAATGGTTGTCAGTTTCCATTGCGCCGACCGACGACGAAGACCTTGAAGTCTGTGTCATGGACTATGATGGAATGGTCCTCGCGCTTGCGTTCCCGTGTCACAAAAAGGAAGCCGGATGGGTCGATGCTTCCAACAAGAAGCTCATCGACGTCCAGCCGACTCACTGGCGCAAATGGGTCGAGCGTCATTAAGGCGAGAGCCTAATTTTTCAAGCTGGGGTTTTCCCCTCGCGATCAAGGCGGTTCAGCGCGTCATTGGCGGCAGGCTGTCAGCGATGTGCTCGAGCGAGCCCGTCGTCCGGGCGGATGGCTTGCAGATTTTCGCTTTGCGTGGATTCGTTGTTGGCCCTGAACGCATAGACGTCCATCCGCAGGACACTGAAGGTCGCACTCGCGTGCAGGCGTTCGGCGCGGGCGTTCTCGCCGGCGGCCCCCAGCGCCACGTACAAGGGCAGAAGATGCTCCTCGCTCGGGTGGTTCCTGGTCGCGAACGGCGCCTGCCGCCGGTAGTCGAGCAGATCGTCGGTCCGCTCCGTGGTCAGCGCGGAATGGAACCAGTCGGCGAAAGCGTTGACCCAGGCAGGCGCCGGATCGTTCGGCCCGTGGCCGCGGAATTCCGACAGATCATGCGTCATGCTGCCGCTGCCGATGATCAGCACGCCCTCCTGCCGCAGCCGCGCCAGGGCGCGCCCCATGCGAAGATGGTGCTCGGTCCCCAGATGCGGCTGCAGCGAAAGCTGCAGCACGGGAATGTCGGCCTGCGGATACATCAGCAACAGCGGCACCCAGGCGCCGTGATCGAGGCCTCGGCTCTGATCGATCCTGCAATCGATCCCGGATGCGCGCAAAAGGTCGGCGCTGCGCGCGGCGACCGCCGGCGAGCCGGGAGCCGGATAACGCAGCTCATAGAGCGGCTGCGGGAATCCGCGGAAATCGTGGATAGTGTCGTTACGATCGACTGCGCTGATCGTAGGTACCGACGTCTCCCAATGTGCCGAGATCACGAGAATGGCTTTGGGACGCGCGAGCGTGCCGCTGACCTCGCTCAGGAACGACCGCGCGGGTGTGTCGGTGAGCGGCAGGGTCGGCGAGCCGTGTGACAGGAACAGGCCTGGCATGCTCATGACAGTCCCTCCGGCGGCGTACCCGCCTTGTGGCTCGTTCAGTGTGAGTGTGCGCCCGTGAGTTTACCGACAAGATTATCACCGGAAATGCGCAGCGCATAGGCGCCGTCGCCGAGCAAGGCCTGGACGATCAGCGCGACGCTCCAGAACGCCGGGTATTCCCAGCCGCCATGAGGGTTGGTGAAGAAGAAGCCGGCCGCGCCGTGCACCGTGAAGATGGCGCCGAGCAGGATCGGCAGGACGACGATCGCGGCGATGCGGGTCCACAGACCGAGGATCAGCGCGACGCCGCCAAGCACTTCCACCGCAATGGTCACATAGGCAAGCGCCGGCGGCAGCCCGACGCTGTCGAAGAATTTCGCCGTTCCCGCCGGGGTGAAGACGAAGAATTTCAGGCCGGCATGGGCCAGGAAGAGAAGCCCCAGGCTGATGCGCAGCAAGAGCGCCGCGTAGGGAGCGGTTCGGGAATCGATCATGGTTGTCTCCGGGTTTTGCCAAGTGGATATGATCTATTCTCTGTAGGGTGATAATCCGGTAATATGGAATGACAGATCACACCTACAGAGTGAAATAAGCCAATGTTGGACCGCCTGACTGGCCTTGAGGTTTTTGCCAGAGTTGCCGGCGCCGGCAGCCTTTCCGCCGCCGCCCGGGCGCTCGGCATGTCGCAGACCATGGTCACCAAGCATATTGCCGCCCTCGAGAGCCGCCTGGGCGTCAAGCTGTTCCACCGCACGACGCGGCGGCTCTCGATCACCGAGGCCGGCCGCAACTACCTGGAATCCTCCGGGCGCATCCTTGCGGAAATTGAAGCCGCCGATGCCGCCGTCGCCGCGGATCGGGTCGAGCCAAGGGGGCTGCTGCGGCTCAACGCGCCGGTCTCGTTCGGCACGCGGCAGATCGCCCCTCTGCTCGCCGAGTTCGCGCAGCGCCATCCGCGCGTCACCGTCGAGCTTGGTCTCAACGACCGGCTGGTCGACCTGGTGGAGGAGGGCTGGGACCTCGCGATCCGCATCGGCAATCTCAGCGATTCAAGCCTGATCGCGCGGCGAATTGCGTCCTGCCGCATCGTCGTCTGCGCCGCGCCATCCTATCTCAAGGCACACGGCACCCCGCGGACGGTGGCGAGCCTCGCGGATCACAATTGTCTCGGCTACACGCTGTCGCAGCGGACCCCCATCGATCGATGGGTGTTTGGCGCCGGCGCCGATGTCGGTGTTCAGACCTCGGGCAATCTGCGCGCCAACAACGGCGATGCCCTGCGGGCGGCCGCGATCGCGGGGCAGGGTATCGTCCACCAGCCGACCTTCATCGTGTCCGACGATATCCGCGAAGGCAGATTGGTCGCGCTCCCTCTGGATCAGCCGACCGTCGAGCTCGGCGGCATCTATGCCGTGTTCCTGCCGGATCGCCATCCCGCAGCGAAAGTGCGAGCGTTCATCGACTTCATCGCGGATCGCTTTGCACCCGAACCGCCCTGGGATCGTGAGATTGCTGCGCCGCGAGAGCGCGGGCGCGCGGTCCGAGCGCGCGTTTAGTTGCCATTTGCCCGCAGCGGGAGGATGCTGCCGGCGGCGGCCACAATGGAGAGCGTCATGAGCAAGCCCGGTCTCGACAATCGCCACCGCGACAAGGATGGCGAAATCAGCCACAAGCATGGAAACACCCTCGTGCGCACCCTGCGCAAGATTTACGGAAAGGGTTTTGCAGCCGGTTATCCTGAAACCGAGAAATTGAGCGAGGTGCTGCTCCAATTGAACGAGACTTCGCTGAGCCAGCTCCGTCGCGATCATGAGACCGGCCATCTCGAGCACAAGATCGCTCACGCCGAAACGTGAGGCGCGATCGGACTGGCAAAGACCTGCGCCGCCCAATCCGACGAAACCGCCCGGTTTGCCGGGCGGTTTCTTCGTTTCACGAGAACAGGAGCGATTATTCGCCCTCGGTTCCGATCGCGTAAGCCGTTTCACCGTGGACCGCGTCGTCACCCACCTTCGGCGTCGCCTAATCCGTCCGCAGCGGCACGATGAAGGAGATCACCTTGAGGATGATGAAGGTCGCGATCATGTTGTAGACGATGATGAACGCTGCGCCTTCAGCCTGCAGCACGAGCTGCTGGGCGTTGCCGTAGAGCAGGCCCGTGATGTTGACGCCAGGCGCTTCTTGTCGGTGCCGATATACATCAGCATGTCGGGATTGGCGAAGATGCCGGTCAGCAGGCCGCCGGTGAGACCGGCGACGCCGTGGGTCGAGAACACGCTCAGCGTATCGTCCACCTTCATCATGAAGCGGGTCTTTTGCAGCTTGTTCATCGCGAGCCAGGGAATGATGCCGGCGATGATGATCGCGCCGATGCCGTCGACCGGATGATTTGAATGCCGCCGATGGTCTCGCAGCCGGGCCCTTGTCTAACGGCTTCCAGGCACTCCTTTCGGAGGGTTCCGTAGCTCCGTCCTACCGTGACCGACTTCGCCATACGATGCACCCCCGGAGCGGACATGGCCGGGCGTTTTCAGTTGATTAGATTTGTGGATACACGTCCCGGTTCAATAGGCGACAAGCAAAAACCGCCCGGTTTGGCCGGGCGGCTTTTCGCTTTCGAAACTGGTTGTCTTATTCGCCGTTGCCGAAGCGCCGCGACCACCAACCGGCGCGGCGGGGCTGAGTGTCCGTGGTTGTCTCGGCGGCCGGCTGGGCCGGCGGCGGGACGGGGTCGGGCGCCGGCTCGGCAGGCTGGCCGTGGCTGACGGGCGAAGGCGAAGCAGGCTGGGCATCGACCATGAAGCTCACCTTTTCGCGCACGGTGGAACGCCGCCGTGCGGCCGCTCTTTCGGCTTCCTGGGCCGTCTCCGCCTCGGTGGCCATCGCCGCACGAGCCGGCTCCGGCGGACCGCGGTCGACGGACGGCAGCTCGGGCGCCGGCGCAATGGATTCGGATTCGGGCTGCATCACCGGCAGCGACGGCTGGGCTGGATTGCCGTCGAAATCGGCCACTGCGCTGGATACTTCCGGAGCCGCTGCTGGTCCTAGTTCGTCCGCAATCGATCCGGCAAGGCCATCCTCGAGGCCGCCGCGCCGGCGGCGTCCGCCGCGGCGACCGCGACGGCGGGGGCGCCGTTCGCCGTTCGGCGCCTGATCGGCACGCGCCTGGCCCGGCTGCTCGTCGGATTCGTCTTCGTCCATCTCGCTGTCGTCGGTGACGATGCCGGGAGCTGCCGCCGCTTCGAACGGCGCGCGCGCGGCCTCATTGTCGTCGCGGGCGGGCGCGCCTTCGCGCGGCTCGCCGGAACGCCCGCGCCGCCGCCGTCGCCGCTTGCGCCGGGGGCTGCCATCGGCTTCCGTTTCGCCGCCGCCCTCTTCACCGGCACCGGCTTCGTCGGTCAGGCCTTCGGTCTCGTCGGTTTCCACTTCCGATTCGACTTCGATATCGAACGGCTCTTCCTCGTCATAGGCTTCCTCGATCTGCGGCGGATAGGCCGCCACCTGCGCCGCGAGCAGCGCCTTTGCCGCCTCCAGCGTGTGCACCTGTTCGCCGCGATCGATGATGAACGACTGCTGGCCGCTAACGGTCGGGTCGGCGATCACTGAGAGCGTGACCTTGAAGCTGCTTTCGAGATCGCGCAGATGGCCGCGCTTGTGGTTGAGGACGTAGAGCGCGACGTCGGTCCGGGTTCGCACCACGAGATTGTGGGTGGCGCCCTTCATCAGGATTTCCTCGAGCCCGCGCAGCAGCTGCAGCGCGACTGAAGAGACCGAGCGCACGTGACCGCTGCCGCCGCATTGCGGGCAGGGCTCGGTCGAGCTCTCCAGCACGCTGGCACGGATGCGCTGGCGCGACATTTCCAAAAGGCCGAAATGCGAAATGCGCCCGACCTGGATCCGCGCGCGGTCCTGCCGCAGGCAATCCGAGAGCTTGCGTTCGACCGAACGGTTGTTGCGCTTCTCGTCCATGTCGATGAAGTCGATGACGATCAGGCCTGCGAGGTCGCGCAAGCGAAGTTGCCGCGCGACTTCCTCCGATGCCTCGAGGTTGGTCTTGAGCGCGGTATCCTCGATAAGATGTTCGCGTGTCGAGCGGCCGGAGTTGACGTCGATCGAGACCAGCGCTTCGGTCTGGTTGATCACGATGTATCCGCCGGAGCGCAATTGCACGGTCGGCGAGAACATCGCGTCCAACTGGCT
>JBGPSI010000071.1:0-21445 GCA_041490045.1 Bradyrhizobium sp. | reverse complement strand
TTTGTGTGGCGCGATGGATTGTTTCGCGGAGCCTGTCATCGGGCGGCGCTTCGCGCCGACCCGTTGGCTCGCAATGACGCTTGTTTCTTTGCCCACCCCGCGCATGCGGAGATCCAGCACACCACAGGGCCTGTTGTCGACGAACAGGTTGGTGTTTACTGGACCATTCGCGGACGATGATGTGAGAGTGTGAACATGCCCGATCTCGCCGACCTCTACCCCGGTTACGCTTCCGAATGGATCAACACCCGGTCCGGCCGCATCTTCGCGCGCGTCGGCGGCAAGGGGCCGCCGCTGTTGCTGCTGCACGGCTTTTCCGAAACCCATGTGATGTGGCACCGCGTCGCGCCGCAGCTTTCCGACCAATTCACGCTGATCATCGCCGATCTGCCGGGTTATGGCTGGTCGGACATGCCCGACAGCGACAAGGATCACACGCCCTATACCAAGCGCGCGATGGCGCAGACCATGATCGATGCGATGGAGCAGCTCGGCCATGTGCAGTTTGCGCTCGCCGGACACGATCGCGGCGGGCGCGTCGCCTATCGGCTGGCGCTCGATCATCCCGGCCGGCTGTCGCGGCTCGCGGTGCTCGATATCCTGCCGACCTATGATTACTGGGAGCGCATGAATCGTCTTTACGCGCTGAAGATCTACCACTGGACGTTTCTGGCGCAGCCCGCGCCGCTGCCGGAAACCTTGATATCAGGCAACCCGGATTTCTTCCTCAGGCAGAAGATGGCAAGCCAGACCAAGTCGAAAACGCTCGACGCGATCGACAAGCGCGCGCTGGAGCATTATCTCGCCGCGTTCCGCGATCCCTCGCGCGTGCACGCGATGTGCGAGGATTATCGCGCCGGCGCCTATGCCGATCATGAGATCGACAAGAAAGATCACGACGCCGGCAACAGGATCACCATCCCGATGCTGGCGCTGTGGGGCGACGCCGGTATCGCCAGTGCGGCGGCGACGCCGCTCGACACCTGGAAGAATTGGGCGACCAACGTCTCGGGCGCGCCGGTTGATTCCGGGCATTTTCTGACGGAGGAAAACCCGGATGCGACAGCCAAGGCGCTGAAGGCGTTTTTTCTGGGCGGGTGAATAAATTCTTGCCCGTCATTCCGGGGCGCGCAGCGAACCCGGAATCTCGAGATTCCGGGTCTGGTCCTGACGGCCATCCCGGAATGACCAAACGCGAGAGTCACCTTCGCACCCTGAAAAACTCCTTCAGCAGCGCCGCCGCCTCGCTCTCGCCGACCCCCGAATACACGTCCGGCACGTGATGGCAGGTCGGCGCGGTGAAAAACCGCACGCCGGACTCGACCGCGCCGCCCTTCGGATCGGCGGCGCCGAAATACAGCCGCCGGATCCTTGCAAACGAGATCGCGCCGGCGCACATGGTGCAGGGCTCCAGGGTGACATAGAGATCGCAATCGACCAGCCGCTCGGTCCCGATCGCCTCGGCGGCCTGGCGGATGGCCAGGATTTCGGCATGTGCGGTCGGATCTCGGTCGGTCAGGGTGCGGTTGCCGGCCGTGGCGATGACCTCGTAACCCCTGACAATGACGCATCCGATCGGGACTTCGCCGGCTTTTCCGGCGTTTTTCGCCGTTTTCAGCGCTAAATCCATGAAAGAAGGCGCGGTCATCCCTCGTATCATCGGAAGAAACCTGCTACTGGAAGGCTATTCAGCAAAAGTGGATACCGGTTTTGCGTGAGATTGCGCCTTGAGCCAAGAGCGCGCGCGTTATCGCTATGACAGCCCGTCCACATCCGCCTGATCGCCATTTCATCTATCAACGAGAGACTATTCATGCCCCGCGATAACGACAAAAACAACGATTCCCGCGGCCGGCGTGACCGGCCGGGAGGCGGCAAAGGCCGCTCCGGCGCCGCGCGCGGCCCCGAGAAGAAGTTCGCCAAGCGCGGCTTTGCCGCCAAAGGCGAGGGCGAGAAGCGCCCTTATGCCGGCAAGTCCGAGGGCGGACGATCATACGACAAGAAGCCGTATGCGGGCGGCGGCAAGCCATACGCCGGCAAACGCGACGGCGCACCGCCCCGCCGCGACCGGGATGACGCGCCGCGTGCCCGCGGCGATCGACCGTTTGGCGATCGCCCCCAGCGCTTCAGCCGCGACGACCGCCCCCGCGGCGAGGATCGCGGCGAAAAGCGCGCCTATGCCCCGCGCGGTGACCGCCCGAATTTCAGCCGCGATGACCGTGCACCGCGCGGCGATGCCCGTCCGGCCTCCCGTTTTCAGGACCGGAAATTCGGCGACAAGAAACCCTACACGCCCCGCGAAGGTGGCGGAGAGAAGCGGCCCTATACCCCGCGCGGCGAGGGTTTTCGCAAGGACGGCGACCGCCCGCGGGGAGACCGGCCATATTCGGCGCGCCCGCCGCGCGATGGCGATCGTCCCCGCGGTGACCGGCCCGAGCGGAAATTCGGCGGCGCCAAGAAGTTTTCGCCCCGCGGTGCGCCGGACCGGGGTCCACGCAAGGACTTCGGCAGCCGGGATCGCAAGGGCGACCTCGGGGATCGCGGCGAATCCAAACCGTGGCAGAAGCGCGATGCGTCCTCACCCGATCATGTCGGGCGCAACGCCCGTCCGTCCCGCAGTTACGACAAGCCGCGCGAGGATCGTGGCGGCGACGAACGGCCGCGGTTTTCGCGTCCGCGCGAGGATCGCCCGGAGGGTGGCCGGCCATTTCGCGAGCGGCCGAAATTCGATCGGCCCCGGGACGACCGTCCGAAGTTCGAGCGTCCGCGCGAGGGAAGCTCCTGGCAGGAGCATCCGCGCAGCGATGCCGACCGGCCGCGCCGCGACAACGAGGACGACAGCAAGGTTTTTGTCAAACGCCCGGCGTTCGGTGGCCGTGGCGCCTATCGCGAGCGCAAGCCAGATTTCGAGAAACGCGCGGCCCGCCCGCCGCGCGAAAAGAAATCCGGCGAGCGCATCGCCAAGGTGCTGTCGCGGGCGGGGCTGGCCTCGCGCCGCGACGCCGAGGAATGGATCGTGCAGGGCCGCGTCACCGTCAACGGCCGCGTCATCAACTCGCCGGCGCTCGACGTTACTGCCAACGACGCCATCACCGTCGACGGCAAACCGTTGCCGCCGCGCGAGCGCACGCGGCTGTTCTTGTATCACAAGCCGCGCGGGCTGATGACCACCCATGCCGACCCCGAAGGACGGCCGACGGTGTTCGACAATTTGCCGGAGGGGCTGCCGCGGCTGATCTCGATCGGCCGGCTCGATTTCAATACCGAGGGGCTGTTGCTGCTGACCAATGACGGCGGGCTGGCGCGCGCGCTGGAATTGCCTGATACCGGCTGGCTGCGGCGCTATCGGGTCCGCGCCCATGGCGAGGTGACGCAGGGCCAGCTCGACGAACTGAAGAAGGGCGTCGAGGTCGAGGGCGTCAAATACGGCCCGATCGACGCGACCCTAGAGCGCGACCAGGGCGCCAATGTCTGGCTGGTGTTTGCGATCCGCGAAGGCAAGAACCGCGAGGTGCGCAACGTGCTGGCGCATCTCGGGCTCGAGGTGAACCGGCTGATCCGGGTGTCGTACGGCCCGTTCCAGCTCGCCGAACTCGGGGAAGGCCAGGTCGAGGAGGTCAAGACGCGCGTGCTGCGCGAGCAGCTCGGCGAGAAGATCGCGACGCTCGCGGGCGCGGATTTCAACCGGCCGATGCCGGGCGAGGCGCAGGCGGAGGCGGAGGCGGAGGCAGGGATCGAAGAAGGCGCACCGCGCGGCAAGAAGCCGTTCAAGCCGGCCGGCAAGAGCGCGCTGATCGCCGACCGCAAGGGCCGCCGCGTGCTGGTGCAGCGCACCGGCAGCGAGGAGGCCCGCGCCCGCAACGAGGCCGAGGCCAGCGGCTACGGTCCGCCGCGGCGTCCGCAGCGCGGCTATCACGGCAAGCGCGACCTGAAGCCGAGGGACGAGTAAGGACTAATGCGCGTCGTCGGTGGGCGATTGAAGGGCCGCAATCTCGCGTCGCCGTCGTCGCGCGACATCCGGCCGACCGCGGACCGCTTGCGCGAGTCGCTGTTCAACATCCTCGTTCATGCCTATGACGATCCGATCGAAGGCGCGCGCGTGCTCGACCTGTTCGCCGGCACCGGCGCGCTCGGCATCGAGGCGGTCTCGCGAGGAGCGGCGTTCGCATTGTTCGTCGACAACGGCGCCGAGGCGCGGGCACTGTTGCGCAACAATGTCGAGGCGCTCGGGCTCGGCGGCGTGACGAAAGTGTACCGCCGCGACGCCAGCAATCTTGGGCCCGCGCATCCGATGGAGGCGTTCTCGCTGGTGTTTCTCGATCCGCCCTACCGCATGAAGCTCGCCGAAAAGGCGCTTGCCTCGCTGCGCGACGGCGGCTGGCTGGCGTCGGGTGCATTGCTGGTGGTGGAAGAAGCCAAGGCGGCGGAATTCGCCGCGCCGGAAGGTTTCGAAGAACTGGAGCGACGGGTATACGACGATACGGAGTTTACGATCTTGCGATTTGGCGAGACGGATGCCCAATCATAATTCGTCATGCGCGAAGGCGGGGCATCCAGTATTCCAGAGACGTCCGTGATTTGCTTCGAACGGCGCGGCATACTGAGTCGCCCGGTCAAGCCGGGCGATGACAGCCTGTGGGGTCGAGGCAGTCTGCCTCTACCGTCTTCCGAACAGCTTCTCGATATCCGAAAGCTTCAATTCCACATAGGTCGGCCGGCCGTGGTTGCACTGGCCGGAATTCGGCGTGTCTTCCATCTCGCGGAGCAGCGCGTTCATCTCTTCCGGCTTGAGGCGTCGGCCGGCGCGCACCGAGCCGTGGCAGGCCATGGTGGCGGCGACATGCATCAGCCGGCGTTCCAGCGGCAGTGCCTCGTCCCATTCTGCCATGTGTTCGGCGAGGTCGCGCAGGAGTGCTGCGGCATTGGTCTTGCCGAGCAGCGATGGCGTTTCGCGCACCGCGACCGCGCCGGGGCCGAAGGACTCGATCGCGAGCCCGAACGACGCCAGCTCCTCGGCGCGCGCCAGCAGTTTTTCCACGGTAGCCTCGTCGAGTTCGACGATTTCCGGAATCAGCAATATCTGCCGCTGCACGCCGTTCCTCGCCAGCGAGGCCTTCAGCCGCTCATAGACGATGCGTTCATGCGCGGCGTGCTGGTCCACCACGATCAGGCCGTCGCGGGTCTGCGACACGATATAGGTCTCGTGGATCTGCGTCCGCGCCGCGCCCAGCGGCCGGTCGAGCAGGTCGGCGGGCGCTGCTTCCTCGAAGCGCACGTCGGCGGTGGGCGTGCCGACGTCGAACGCAGCCTGTCCCGGTTCGGCGAAGGCGGTCGCCGCCGAGCCTTCGAAAGCAGGCATGGCTCCGACCGGAAAAGCCGGCGAGCGCCGCCAGTCCCAATTGGCGCGCGGCGCGAACGACGGGCGGAACGAGGCGAGGGCTGTGCCGTCGCTGTTGGCCGCGGTGCGCCTGCCTTCGCGGGCAAGGCCTTCCTTCAGCGCATGCACGATCAGCGCGCGCACCAGGCCTGCGTTGCGGAATCGCACTTCGGTCTTGGCCGGATGCACATTGGCGTCGACCTCGGCGCAATCGAGCGTCACGAACAGCGCCACCACCGGATGGCGGTCGCGCGGCAGATAATCGGAATAGGCCGCGCGCACCGCGCCGATAATGAGCTTGTCGCGTACGGGCCGGCCGTTGACGAACAGATATTGCCCGAGCGCATTCGCCCGCGTCAGCGAGGGTGCGGCCGCAAACCCTTCGACCACGACGCCCTCGCGCTCGGCCCGCACTTCAATGGCGCATCCGCGAAAATCGGAGCCCAGGATATCGCCGAGCCGCGTCAGCCGGCCGGCGCTGCCCGGCAGCGCGGCGGCCCAGGTGACGGGCGCGCGCTCCTCGCCGGCCAGCGTGAAGGCGATGTCTGGCCGCGCCATCGCGAGGCGCCGCACCACCTCGCGGATCGCTTCCGCCTCGGTACGGTCGGTCTTGAGAAATTTCAGCCGCGCCGGCGTCGCGTAAAAGAGATCGCTGACCTCGACGCGGGTGCCCTGGCTGAGCGCCGCCGGCACGATCGGGGATTTCACCCCGCCTTCGACCCACAGCGACCATGCATGCGGCTCACCAGCGTGGCGCGTGGTGATGCCGAGTTTTGCCACCGCGCCGATCGAGGGCAGCGCCTCGCCGCGAAACCCCAGCGTACGGATCGCCAACAGATCCTCGTCATCGAGCTTGGAGGTGGCGTGGCGATCGACCGCGAGCGCCAGATCGCCATGGCTCATGCCGCTGCCGTCATCGGTGATTCCGATCCGCCGCCTTCCGCCGCCATCGGTGAAGATGTCGATCCGGCTGGCGCCGGCGTCGATCGCGTTCTCCACGAGTTCCTTGACCACGCTTGCCGGACGCTCGACCACCTCGCCGGCGGCGATGCGGTTGACGATTTGTTCGGGAAGCTGGCGGACGGGCATGGGATGTGGCGACTCGGGGCGTAGCGGGAGCCCCAATCTAGGCGCTTTCGCACCGCGGCGGGAGGGCGAGGGCGGCCAATACCCAGGCGGTTTCGTCAGCTCTCCCCGCTGTTCACGGTAGCACAGTGCCCGCCGACCGGCCCGGCCGCAGCACCAACGCCGCGCGAGCAGCGCCGAAACGATCGCCACAAAAAAGACGCGGCCAAGCAAGGGGATGCGACTCACTCGCGCGCCGATTTGGCTGATGCACCGCTTCACGACGGGAACGTTGTGAGCCGTGCCGACTGGGTATATCGTTTGGAAAAGTCATAAAAACGCCGGGAGGGAAACCAATGTGCCAGCTGTTCGCTCATCAGCCTCAACGTGACTATGAATCGCAGACGAGATCGCTTCGGATCGATGGCCATTGCACATCGATCCGGCTGGAGATGGCGTTCTGGGATACGCTGGAGGAAATCGCGAGCAAGCAGGACATGAGTCTCGCGAAATTCCTGTCATGCCTGCACAGCGAGGTTCTCGATCATTGCGGCGAAGTGCATAATTTCGCTTCGCTGCTGCGCTGTTCCTGCCTGATCTATCGGTCGAAGGCCGCGGCGGCCACGCCCGATTATCTGGATGGTCCGGCGCCGAGGCTGGTCGCGGCCGAATAGCATCATCGATCGTAGACGGCTCGGCTCCGGTGATTCAATGGGGCCACCCCGGAGGCGCTGTTGGCGCATCCGGGGTGAGCTGACTGTTGCTAGATTTCCTTTCGCTGCATGGCGCCGGCGATATGGTCCGCCTGTCGGATGGCGAGCGCCACGATGGTCAGCGTCGGATTGCAGGCCGCGCCGCTGGTGAACTGGCTGCCATCCGAAACGAACAGATTCTTGATGTCGTGGGTCTGGCCGAATTTGTTCACGACACCATCCCTGGCCTTGGCACTCATGCGGTTGGTGCCGAGATTGTGGGTGCTGGGATAGGGCGTGGTCGGATAGGTCACCGTCGCGCCGACCGCTTCGTAAACCGCCGCGCCCCGTTTGTAGGCGTGATCGCGCATGGCGATGTCGTTGGGGTGATCGTCGTAGTGAACGCTGGCCACCGGCAGGCCGAATTTATCCTTGGCTTTCGGGTCGAGCGTGACGCGGTTGGTTTCCTGCGGCATGTCCTCGCCGACCAGCCACATCCCGGCCATGCGCGGATATCCCTCCATCGCCGAGGTGAACGGGCGGCCCCACGCGCCCGGATTGAGGAACGCCGCCATGAAGGGCAGGCCGAGAGACAACGTCTCCATTTCATAGCCGCCCATGAAGCCGCGTGAGGGGTCGTGTTTGGCCTCGTCGCGGATGATCCCGGCCATGGTGGTGCCGCGGTACATGTGAACCGACTTGTCGAATACCGCGTAGACGCTGCCGGTCATGTGACGCATGTAGTTGCGGCCGACCTGTCCGGAACTGTTGGCGAGGCCGTCGGGGAAGGTGCTGGACGCGCTGTTGAGCAGCAGGCGCGGGCTCTCGATCGAGTTGCCGGCAACGGCGACAATGCGCGCCTTCTGGCGCTGCGTCTTTCCGGCCTCGTCGGCATAGACGACGCCAGTGACCTTGCCCGCCGCATCGTGCTCGATCTTGAGCGCCATGCTGCCGGGACGGACTTCGAGATTGCCGGTCGCCTCGCCCTTCGGGATTTCCGTATAAAGCGTCGACCATTTCGCACCGGACTTGCAGCCCTGGAAGCAGAACCCGATCTGCTGACAGGAGCCGCGGCCGTCGCGCGGCTCGCTGTTGATCGCCATCCGTCCGGTGTGGACCTCCTTGTAACCGAGCTTCTTGGCGCCGGCCTCCATCACCTTGAAATTGTTGTTGCCCGGCAATCCCGGGATGTTGTTGGTGCGGGTGACGCCCATCTTGTCCTCGGCCTTGGCGTACCAGGGCTCCATTTCGGCAAGCGTGATCGGCCAATCCAGCAGGTTGGCGCCCGGCAGGTTGCCGTAGGTGGTCTTGACCCGGTATTCGTGCTCGTCGAACCGCAGCGACGCGCCGGCCCAATGCACCGTCGATCCGCCGACCGATTTGACGATCCACGCCGGCAAATTGGCGAAATCCTTGGCGACGCGCCAACTGCCCGACGTCGTTCGCATGTCCTTCCATGCGAGCTGCGTGAAGCTCTCCCACTCGTTGTTGATGAAATCCTGGATCTCGACGCGCGGGCCGGCCTCGAGGATCACGACCTTGACGCCCTTCTGCGCCAGTTCGTTGCCAAGCGTTCCGCCGCCGGCGCCGGAGCCAACGATCACAACCACACCGTCGTCATTCAGATCGAATTTTGCCATGTGAAATCCTCCCAACTGATTGTTCTGCCCGACGTCCTGTTCAGACCTTCGGCAGCCAGTCGATGTCGTTGAAACCGCGCTTGATGTAGCCGCCATGCTCGGCGGAGGAGCCCTCGTAGCCGAACTTCGGCCACAGCTCTTCCTGGTTGTAGAGCGAGACGACGAGATCGGAGCGAACCTGCTTGAAGAAATCGGTCTGCTCGATGCCCTGCAGCAGCACGACGCGGTCGGCCTCCCACGGCACCTGGGCGTAGGCAAGCTTGTGCCGGTCCTGCGCGTCTTGATCCAGACGGCGGACGCCGTCTTCCAGCAGCGCCTTGACGGCGGGGTCTTTCGCCGCCTTGGCGTCCCACGGCTTGATCGCGGTGATGTAGTAGCTGTCGACCAGCATGTCGTGCGGATAGATATCGCGCGCGACCTTCACGAGCGTCTTCAAGGTCGCCGGAGTGAGCGTGGTCGCGTCCGCGGCCCACGCATCCTCGATGGTAAGCCCGGCGCCTGCCGCGACGGCGGCGACCGGAACGGCGCTCGCCGCGCCTTGCAGAAAGATTCGGCGATTGAATTTGCTTCGACGGTCGATTTCTCTCATGGGTATCCTCCATTGAATGTTTTTTTGTCGGTCTAAGTGTTCAGCCGAAGCGGCCGCCTTTCTGGATCACTTCGATCTTGTAGCCATCGGGGTCGGTGACGAAAAAGAAGCGCGCCAGCGTGGCGCCGTCATGCTTGAAATCGCGCAGCGGCCCCGGGGAAAGTTTCTCGCGTTCGAAACGGGTGTGTTCGGCATCGAGATCGTCGACCACCACGGCGAGGTGGCCATATCCGTCGCCCAGTTCGTAAGGCTGCTTGCGATCGAAATTCACCGTCAGTTCGACCTCGAAGGACGACGACGGATGACGCAGATAGATCAGCGCAAAGTCCGTGAATTTCAGGTGATCGGCGACTTCGAGCCCGAAAGCGCGGGCGTAGAAGTCGAGCGATCTTGCTTCATCGAGCACGCGGATCATCGAGTGGACCGGCTTTGCCATTCAGTGCAGCTCCTTGAGATAGCTCACGATCGCGATGCGAATTTCGGATTTGGCCTGTCTGTAAGGCATGACCGCGCCAGGGATCATCGCCTGCGGATTCGTCAGCCACTGGTCGAGCTTCTGCTCGTCCCATTTGAATTTTGCAGTCGCAAAACCTGCCGAATAGCGAAATCCCTCGATCGTTCCGGCCTCGCGTCCGACGATATTGAAAAGGGTCGGTCCCTGCCGCGCCGGATCGGAGGCGTTGGTGGTGTGGCAGGTAGCGCATTGCTGCTTGAAGAGCGCGGCGCCGTCCACCGGCTTTGCTTCGGGCAAGGACATTTGTGCCGGCGCGACAACGACCATCGATGTCGCGCTGCAAAATGCCAGACCCATGACAAGTGTCGCACGTCGTTTTCGCATGACTGTTACCGTTGGCGCGGATCGAGCTTAAGTCGTCGCGAACAAGCGGTGGTAGTAGCGGGCTGTTTTTGGTGGAACAAAGCGCCATCGCGCTGCGCACGCTGCCGCGTGCAAAACGGCCTCAATCGTCGAAGCGGGCCGAGCCGCGTTTGGATTTGATGTCGCTGCGGCGCTTCTTGCCTTCGAGCCGGCGCTGTTTCGATCCCAGCGTCGGCTGGGTCGCCCGCCGCGGGGTGGGCTGCACCATGGCCTCACGCAAGAGTTCGACCAGCCGGTCGACCACGTCGGCGCGATTGCGCTCCTGGGTGCGGAAGCGTTGCCCGTGCATCACGATGACGCCGTCCTTGGTCATGCGCTGGCCGGCGAGCCGGTTCAGGCGGGCCGCGACATCGGGCGCAAGCATGACCCGGCGGGTATCGAACCGCAATTGCGCGGCCGTCGAGAGCTTGTTGACATTCTGCCCGCCCGGCCCGGAGGCGCGGACAAAGGAGATGTCGATGTCGTTCTCGTCGATCGTGAGGTCGCGGGAAATCCGCAGCATGGTGTCACCGAACGGCCGCGCATCCCCCGGAGGGATTCGGCTCAGCGCAGAATAGCGGTTTTGTGCGGAGTTGGCTTGGTTGCTCGTTCCCTCTCCCGCGCTTGCGGGGGAGGGTCAGGTGGGGGCAGGCGGCAACGCCGGTGCGTATGGCGGCCCCCACTCCAACTCTCCCCACACGCGGGGAGAGGGCAGAGCGTGTCGTGTGGCGGGGACCTTGTCGAACCCCTAGGAAAGGCTCAGTCCTTCGTCGTGGGCGGCGGAACCGCGGCCGCGGGCTGCGCGGCGGCCTGCGGGGCGCGGCCGACGATCACGGTGAGCAGGCCTTGGCCCCACAGCCGGCGGGCGGCCTGTTTGGCGTCATCCAGCGTCACGGCATCGACGATGGCGTTGCGCTTCTCGATGTAGTCGATCGGAAGCTTGTCGATCTGGTATTGCAGCAGCGCGGAAGCCAGTTTCGACGAGGTGTCGAGCGCCAGCATCTGCGAGCCCTTCAGATAGGACTTGGCCTCGTCCAGTTCAGTCTGGGTCGGACCGTCCTCGGCCATCCTGCGAATTTCCTTGTTGATGGCCTCGACGGTTTCGCCGGCGCGGTCGGCGCGGGTGCCGGTATTGCCGACGAACAGCGCCGAGTGATCCATCCACAGAAGCGATTCATAGACCGAATAGGCCAGCCCGCGCTTCTCGCGGACTTCGTGATAGAGTCGGGACGACAGCCCGCCGCCGCCGAGAATGTGGTTGACGACATAGGCGGCCATGAAATTCGGATCGTGGCGCATGAAGCCGGGACCGCCGAACGTGACCACGGTCTGCGGCACGTCGAGCGGAATGAACGCGCGCTCCGGCGGCTTGGCGGCATCGATGTTTGGGACCGGCGTCAGGCTGGCCTTGGCCGGCAAGCCGCCGAAGGTCTTGTCGAGCAGCGCGCCGAGCGTGGCCGGGTCGACATCGCCGACCACGGCGATCTTCAGCGTATCCTTCGCCAGCACGCGGCGGACATAATCCTTCAGATCGGCGATCTCGATCTTCGGCACGCTTTCCAGGGTGCCGCCGGCCTGCCGGCCGTAGGGGTGGTCGCCATAGGCCATTTCCAGGAACTTGCGGCCCGCGAGCGCGGAAGGATTGGTGGTGTCGCGCCGCAGGTTCGAGATCACCTGCGAGCGGACGCGCTCGACATCGGCGCTGTCGAAATGCGGCGAGGTCAGCGACATCCGCAACAGGTCGAAGGCTTCGTCCTTGTTGTCCTTGAGCATGCGCAGGCTGCCGCGGAAATAATCCCGCGTCGAGGAGAAGCTCAGTTCGATGGCGCGGCGCTCGAGCCGTTCGTGAAAAGTACTGGAATCCAGATCGCCCGACCCCTCGTCGAGCGTGTCGGCGACCAGGTTGCCGACGCCGGCCTTGCCGGCCGGGTCCTGGGTGGCGCCGCCGCCGAAGGCATACTCCATCGCGATCAGCGGCACCGTCGAGTCCTGCACGAACCAGGCCTCGATGCCGCCGGGCGAAATCAGATGCTGGATCTTTGCGGCCGCGTGCGACGGCGTCGATGCCAGCGGCGCCAGCGCCAAGCCGGCGGCGGCAACCAAAACAAAGCGCCGTGTGAAGATCATGAAATTGCTCACGAACGCTTCTCCTCGCGCTTCGCACTGGTGTCCTTGATCAGATAGCCGGTCACCGAACGCTTCTTGTCGAGCCATTTCTGCGCGGCGGCGCGGACCTGTTCGGCGGTGACGGCGCGAATGCGGTCGGGCCAGCTGCGGATGTCCTCGATGCTCAAGCCGGTAGTGAGCGCGCCGCCATACCAGCGCGCCAGCGCCGCCTGGTTGTCCTGGGCGTAGATCGCCTCCGCGATGAGCTGGGTCTTGACACGTTCGAGATCCTCGGCGCGCACCGGGTTCTGGCAGACCTCCGCGATCACGCGGTCGATCACCTGTTCGATCTGCGAGAACTCCACGCCCGGCTTCGGCGAGGCCGAGATCGAGAACTGGGTCGCATCGAGCGAGGTGCCCTGATAGCCGGCGCCGGCGCTGACCGCGAGCGGCTTGTCGACCACCAGCGCGCGGTAGAGATAGGAATTGCTGCCGTTGCCCATCAATTGCGCCAGCACGTCGAGCGCCGGGCCTTCGCCGGCCGCGGCGGTCGTGGCGGAGGGAACCAGATAATAGCGCTTCAGGCTCGGCTGTTCGACCCTGGCATCGGCGAGCGTGACGGTGCGCGGGGCGACCGGCTCGGGCTCCTGCGGACGAATCCGCCGTGCCGGGATTGCGGGCTGCGGGGCAACCTGGCCGAAGGTCTGTTCCGCCATCGGACGGACGTCCTTGGCGTCGACGTCGCCGGCGATCACCAGGATGGCGTTGTTCGGGGCATAGAAGCGCCGGTAGAACGCCAGCGCGTCCTCGCGGTCGAGCTTCTCGATTTCCTGGTGCCAGCCGATCACCGGACGGCCATAGGGATGATTGAGATACAGCGCCGCCATGATCTGCTCGATCAGCCGCGCTTCCGGGTTGTTGGCGACCCGCATGTTGTATTCCTCGAGCACGACGTCGCGCTCGGGCAGCACGTTCTCGTCCTTGAGGATCAGGCCGGTCATGCGGTCGGCCTCGAACTCCATCATCTTCGGCAGCTGCTCGCGCGGCACGCGCTGGAAATAGCCGGTGTAGTCGACCGAAGTGAAGGCGTTCTCATTGCCGCCGATCCGCAGCACGGTCTGGGAAAATTCGCCGGCCGGATGCTTGGCGGTGCCCTTGAACATCAAATGTTCGAGAAAATGCGCAAGGCCTGATTTACCCGGCGTCTCGTCGGCGGAGCCGACCTTGTACCAGATCATCTGCGTCACGACCGGCGTGCGGTGATCGGGGATCACCACGACCTGCAGGCCGTTGGCAAGCGTGAAACTTGCCGGGGGATCCGACGTCACGGTGGTCTGGGCGAGCGCGGGCCGCAGGGCGAGCGAGGGAACGATCGCAAGCGCCAGCGCCGCGGCGATCCGGACGGCTATTCGAAGTCGTGAAGTCATGGCGTGTCCCGACCGCTGTCAGCCCGTATGTCGGCTGATCGCGGTCGCTCCTTGTTCGCTTGGGCGGATTCGAGGGTGCAAAGCGTTGCCGCGGGCTTTCTGTTCTACGCGTCGTTACCGATCATTCCGGCAACGCACGGGCAGAGCCCGAAGCCGGCCGTTGCCATGGGGCCATCCGGTGCTGCCGGGGCCAGCGCCAATGGTCAATTGCTGACCTCTTTGCCCGTCATCACGTCGACATGTGTGCCGATCGGTTTCTGGGAGTCCGGTCCGGTGCCGTAAGCGAAATTCGGCGACGGCGTCTGATACCCGGCCGGCGGCTGGGTCAGGGTTTCCCGTGCCGGTTCGCCCGTGAACGGGGCCGACTCGGACTTGTTGTTGCCTTTGAAAAGGTTGAAGAGGCCGCCGGTATAGCCGAGCTGCGCGGGGCTGAGCATCGGATTGTTCGAACTGCCGGGCTGGACCGGATCGTTATTGGTGCGGGCGGGGGCGGCCGTCCTGCCGGCATTGAGTTCATCGGGCGTCAGCGGCCGGGCGGCTTCAGCAAGGCTTGCTGCCGGCTTGTTCTTCTTCCGGGCAGCGATCGCCGCTTTGCGCCGCGCCTCGTCCGGGTCTTTCGGCCAGTTCGGATCCTTGATTTCGCTCTTCACCGACTCCGGCGGCGGCAGATCGAGCCTGGGCGGCACCACCAGCGGCGAGCGCTCGCGATACTCGATGCCGCGGCTCTCCATATTGGTGCCGCCGATCCCGGCCATGATGTTGCCGATGATCTTCTCTTCGAAGGTCTTGTCGTCCTCGTCGTCATCCTGGGCGCGCGCGGCTCCGGCGGTCATCACCACGGCGACGCCCAACACCACGGCAGCGAGCCGCAGGCCGCGCCTCAGCGAATCTTGCAGCATCCAAACCCCGGCTTCGGTGTCGCGCATCGCTATTCCCGTTCCGTTTCCGTGAGCCGCAGGCCGATCAAAGGCGCACATTCCGCACCTGCTGGGCACCATTCCGGGGGGTCGTATCAGCCGGGATCAGGGCGCTTTTGCGGCGGGTACCCCCAGGAAGGAATCATACAGGAGGGCGGCTACCCCGGCAACAATCGCCACATCGGCAACGTTAAACACGTACCAATTGAAGGGTTTTCCCCCGATCTGGACGTGAAACAGGGCGAAATCGACCACCGCGCCATAGGCGAGGCGGTCGATGGCGTTGCCGACGGCGCCGCCGATGATCAGGCCAAGCGCCATCGTGGCGAGCCGGCTCTGCGAGCGGGCCATCCAGATCGCCAAAACAACCACGGCAATCGCCTTGACCGCGAGCAGGACGGCCTGGCCAGTCGCGCTCTCGTTCTGAAACCAGCCGTAGCTGATCCCGGTGTTCCAGGCCAGCACCAGGTCGAAGAACGGCGTCACCTTCACCGCGCCGCGATGGACGATGTCGAATACGTACAGCAGCCAGAGTTTTGTCACCTGGTCGACGGCGATTACGGCGAGGGCAGCGAGGATTCCGGGGCGCATGGACGAGCTCACACCGTCACTCCGAGCGCCTTCCACTCCCGCAGCGCCTGGGCGTCGCGCGGCGAGACGTCGGGATATTCAGGGTCGCCGCCGACGGTGGGAAGGATCTTCCACGACCGCGCGCATTTGATGCCTTGGGCCTTTTCGACCACCACGGCGACGCCGGGCACGCTGTCGAGACGGAAAGCGCCCGCGGGCGCCCCGTCCTCTCTCACCTCATAGTTCGAGGTGATGCAGACCTCGGCGAGGTCGATATCGAACAGCGTCGCGAGAACCTGCCTGTCCGAAACATAGATGATCGGCGAAGCCTCCAGCGACGAGCCGATCCTTTTGGCGGCGCGCTCGAGTTCCAGCGCGCCGGTGACGACGCGGCGGACATCGCGGATGGTCTCCCATTTCGCGGCCAGCTTTTCGTCGCGCAAACTTTCGAGCCCGTCCGGGAACAGCGTCAGATGCACCGACGGCTCGGCGTCCGGCCGGTACATCCGCCAGGCTTCCTCGGTCGTGAAACTCAACACGGGTGCGAACCAGCGCAGGATCGCGCTGCAGATCATGTCGATCGCGGTCAGCGCGGCTTTGCGCGCCAGCGACGACGGCGGATCGCAATACAGCGTGTCCTTGCGGATGTCGAAATAGAACGCCGACAATTCGGTGTTCATGAAAGCCGAGAGGCTGGCGACCACGGTCTTGTAGTCGAACTCGGCATAGGCGCTGGTCACAATCGCCGCCTGTTCGGCGAGTTGGTGCAGCATCAGCCGCTCCAGCTCCGGCATGTCGGCAAGCGCGACTACGTCGCCGGGCTTGAAATGCGCCAGCGTGCCGAGCATCCAGCGGATCGAATTCCGCAGCTTGCGATAGGTCTCGATGGTGTTCTTGAGGATCTCCGGGCCGATGCGCTGGTCGTCGGCATAGTCGGTGGCGCAGACCCATAGCCGCAAAATATCGGCGCCGGAATCCTTCATCACCTTCTGCGGCTCGACGGTGTTGCCGAGCGACTTCGACATCTTGCGGCCGTTCTCGTCCAGCGTGAAGCCGTGGGTGAGCACGACGTCATAGGGCGCGCGGCCGCGGGTGCCGCAGCTTTCCAGCAGCGAGGAATGGAACCAGCCACGGTGCTGGTCGCTGCCTTCCAGATACATCACGGTGTCGTTGCCGCCGTCGACCTTGCGCTTGATGCCGGCGAGCCCCGGGAAGTGCACGGGGTCTTCCAGCACGAAAGCATGCGTCGAGCCGGAATCGAACCAGACGTCGCAGATGTCGTCGATCTTCTTCCATTCCTCGTTGGCGAGCGAGCCGAGGAAACGCTCGCGGGCGCCGTCCATGTACCAGGCGTCGGCGCCTTCCTTATCGAAAGCGTCCGCGATGCGCTTGTTGACGGCATCGTCCTTGAGAATTTCGGCCGAGCCGTCGGCTTTCTCGCGGATGAACACCGCGATCGGCACGCCCCAGGCGCGCTGGCGCGAGATCACCCAGTCGGGCCGGCCCGCGATCATGCCGGTGATGCGGTTTTGCCCGGCAGGTGGCACCCATTGCGTCACCGAGATCGCATGCAGCGCGCGGGCGCGCAGGGTATCGCCGGGCTTTGCGTTGCCATCCACCGCGATGTCCTTATCCATCGCGATGAACCATTGCGGCGTATTGCGGAAGATCACCGGCTTTTTCGAGCGCCAGGAATGCGGATACTGATGCTTGAGGCGGCCGCGCGCCAGCAGCATGCCGGCGTCGACCAGCGCCTTGATCACGGCCTCGTTGGCGTCGCCCTTCTCGCCCTTGTCGTTGATGACGCGCTTGCCGGTGAAGCCCGGGGCCTGATCGGTCAGCGCGCCGTTCTCGTCGACGGCATAGGGAATCGTCGTCGCGATGCCGCGCGCTTCGAGTTCACGCGCATTCGCCGTCCAGACATCGAAGTCCTCGCGGCCGTGTCCGGGCGCGGTGTGGACAAAGCCGGTGCCGGTGTCGGCGGTGACGTGCTCGCCGGGAAGTAGGGGGACCGTGAATTGATAGCCGCCGGCGAGACCTTTCAGCGGGTGCGCGCATTCCACCACGTCGAGTGTGTCGGCCGGGATATCGCGGACCTTCTCATAGGCCGTCACACGCGCCTGCTTGAACACGGCTTCCGCCAGCGCATCCGCCAGGACCAGGAGATCGCCGTTCTTGGCCCAGTTGTCGGCGGGCGCGTCGGTGACCTTGTAGAGGCCATAGGCGATCTTCGGCGAAAAGCTGATGGCGCGATTGCCGGGCAGCGTCCATGGCGTGGTGGTCCAGATCACCACGCACGCGCCGGCAAGCGCGCCGTGCACGGGCGAGGTCACCGGAAATTTCACCCACACTGTATCCGAGGTGTAGTCCTCGTATTCGACCTCGGCCTCGGCCAGCGCGGTTTTTTCCACCACGCTCCACATCACAGGCTTGGAGCCGCGATACAGCGTGCCGTTGGCGGCGAATTTCATCAGTTCGCGCGCGATCTGGGCTTCGGCGAAATAATCCATCGTCGCGTAGGGGTGATCCCAGTCGCCGATGATGCCGAGCCGCTTGAATTCCTCGCGCTGCACGTTGAGCCATTTCGTGGCGTAGGCGCGGCACTCCTTGCGGAACGCCACCATCGCGGCGGAATCGCGAAAATCCGGCTTCTGCTTGCCCTTGGAGCGGTAGTTCTCCTCCTCGATCTTCCATTCGATCGGCAGGCCGTGGCAGTCCCAGCCCGGCACGTAGTTGGAATCGAAGCCGAGCATCTGCTGGCTCTTGGTCACCACGTCCTTGAGGATCTTGTTCAGCGCGTGCCCGATATGGATGTTGCCGTTGGCGTAGGGCGGTCCGTCATGCAGCACGAATTTGGTCCGGCCGCGGGCCTGCTCGCGCAGCCGGTTGTAGAGGCCGATCTCGTTCCAGCTCTTGAGGATTTCCGGCTCGCGCTGCGGCAGGCCGGCGCGCATCGGGAATTCCGTCTGCGGCAGGAAAAGGGTTTTGGAATAGTCGTTGGCTTCGGCTTTTTGCGGCTTTTCGGACATGAAGGCTCTGGTTTGGCTCAAAAGGGCGCGAAAACGCGGTTCATTCGCGGATGAATGGTGGCTACCCCGGTCTTGCGCCGAGCCGGGAGCTCAGGCGGAAGCCGGGCCGCTAATGCTGATGGTGCGCCGCGCAAACATGCGGCACTCCATAGCAGCCGGAGGGGGAATCGCAAAGCCTGCCGAGGTACCGCCGTCATCCTGAGGAGCGGCCCCTGGGCCGAGTCCCGAAGGATGGGCCGCGTGCTCTGGCTCGTCCTTTGAGGCTCGCCTGTCGGCTCGCGCCTCAGGATGACGAACCGACGATCCCGAGCTTCGGGAACGCCTCGGGGGAAGCGGCGAGCAGGGCGCGGGCGCGGGCACTGTCGTCGTTCATCTGCACCACCAGCGCGTCCACGCCGTCGAACCTGAACTCCTCGCGGATGAAGCCGATAAAGGCGATGTCCAGCACCGTCCCGTAGAGATCGCCCTCGAAATCGAACAGGAACACTTCCAGGAGCGGCGCGCCATTGTCGAAGGTGGGACGGCGGCCGAAGCTCGCGACGCCGTCACATCGCTCCGCTCCGCGGCCGACACGCACCGCATAGATGCCGTGCTTGAGCCCGCAATTGGCGTCGAGGCGGATATTGGCGGTGGGAAAACCGAGGTCGCGGCCGCGCTTCTCGCCATGGATCACTTCGCCGGTCACGAACCAGGGCGCACCCAGCATCCGGGTGGCGTCGTCGATCTGGCCTTCCGCCAGCGCCATGCGGATCGCGCTGGAGGAGACCGGCCGTTCCTCGATGTCGACATGGGGCTGCACGTCGACCTCGATGCCGAGCCGGGGCGCCTCGTTGACCAAGAGGCCCGGCGACCCCACGCGGCCCTTGCCGAAATGAAAGTCGTAGCCGACGGCAATGCCGCTGATTCCGAGCCGCTCGATCAGATCATGGTGAATGAAATCCTGCGCGCTGGTCCCGGCCCGGGCCTTGTCGAAGGTCATGACCACGGCGCCGGCAAGTCCGGTCCCGGCCAAGAGCCGCAGCTTCGCCGTTTCATCGGTGAGCCTGAACTGGGGGGTGGTGGGGCTGAAGAACCGGCGCGGATGCGGCTCGAAAGTCACGGCCAGCGCCGGCCGGCCGTGGGTATGCGCCATTCGCAGGGCTGCGGCGATTACCGCGCGGTGGCCGAGATGGACGCCGTCGAAATTGCCCATCGCCACCACCGTCCCCTTCGGGATCAAGGCGGCGGGCGTGCTGTCGCGGATAACGGTAAAGCCAGGCGTCATTTTTCAGCAATTCTTTAACTTAAAGCGCGGATTAGCGGCGGGACCGTGGCGCGGCGGTGCCAATGAAGTCAAGCGGGACCGCGTCGATGCCATGGCGGTGGTCCGCGGCAGTTTCCGGGTTAACGCGCTGTTTAACGGCTGATGCTACTGCTTGAAGAAAGGACTGCGGGGGCATTCAACCCTTGGCAGGCTCATTGGTTGCGTGTGGCGTCAGGTGTGGCGGGGGATTCAAGATGGCGGTTGATACGTCGATGTCGGTTCTGGTGGTGGACGACTACAACACGATGATCCGCATCATCAGGAACCTTCTCAAGCAGCTCGGCTTCGAGAATATCGACGACGCCAGCGACGGATCGGCGGCGCTCAACAAGATGCGCGGCAAGAAATACGGACTGGTGATCTCGGACTGGAACATGGAGCCGATGACCGGCTACGACCTCTTGCGCGAGGTCCGGGCCGATCCCAATCTCGCCACCACGCCGTTCATCATGATCACGGCGGAATCCAAGACCGAGAACGTGATCGCCGCCAAGAAGGCCGGCGTGAACAACTACATCGTCAAGCCGTTCAACGCCGCCACGCTGAAGACCAAGATCGACGCGGTCTTCGATGCGGTGAGCGCGTAAGGCCCTCTCTCGCCGGCAAGCGATCAGCGCACCCTCGGTGTTGTCCCGGCGAACGCCGGGGAAGCAGCCTACCAGCGCAGCTCGCGCGTCAGCGCGCGCGGCGGGTGGCCGAACAATTCCTTTACCGAAGCCGGATCGAGCTGGTCGATGCCCTCGAATTCCTCGGCGTGGATGCCCCGGGTCACGAACAGGCAGTCGATGCCGAAGCCGTGCGCGCCCGCCAGATCGGTCCGCACGGAATCCCCGATCGCCAGCACGCGGTTGAGCTTGATCGGGTGGCTCTGCCGCTCGGCGGCGAGCTCGATGGCGCGCTCGTAGATCGGGCGGTGCGGCTTGCCGTAGAAGATCACCTCGCCGCCGAGCTCGCGATAGAGTTCGGCGATCGCACCGGCGCAATAGATCAGCCGGTCGCCGCGTTCGACGACGATGTCGGGATTGGCGCAGATCAGCGTCAGCTTGCGCTCGCGGGCCTGCAGCATCATCGCGCGATAGTCTTCCGCCGATTCGGTTTCGTCGTCGAACAGGCCGGTGCAGACGATGTAATCGGCCTGTTCCAGCGGAGCGAATACGGGATCGAGGCCGCGGTGGATCGAAACGTCGCGCTCCGGGCCGATCCAGAACATCTTCCGGTCGGGGTGGTCGGCGACGAAGTGCCGGGTCAGGTCGCCCGAACTGACGATGGCGTCATAGGTGTCGTCGGCAACGCCGAGCTTGCGCAACTGCCGCTGCACCGAATCCGCGGGCCGCGGCGCATTGGTGATCAGGATCACGGTGCCGCCCTGATTGCGGAAATGATGCAGCGCCTCGCAGGCCTCGGGGAACGCCTCCAGCCCGTTATGCACCACGCCCCAGATATCGGAGAGCACGACTTCGACGCCGCCGACGAGATCGCGCAGCCGCTCGACAAACCGGAGTGACGTCATGACGGCGACGGCCGGTCAGCCCGGGCCGGCGACACGCCGCGCCAGCGCGGCATTGCCGGTCGTCCGCGGGGGATCGATAACCGGACTATCGACGGAAACGGTTTTGCCGGAGCCATTGGATTCCTGCGCCTTGGTGGGAGCGGCCCCGCCGTTAGCAGATGCGCCCTCGGGCCGCAACGGCCGGGGCGGCGCAAACAGGAACCCCTGGCCGAACCGCACATCGTAGTCGAGCAGATCGACCACCGCGCGTTCGCCTTCGATCCGCTCGGCGATCAGGTCGATGCCGAAGCGGCCGAGCAGGTCGGAAAGGTCGGAAGGATGGATGTCGGAGCCTGCGTTCTGCCGCTGATCGAGCAGCAGCGCG
>JBGPSI010000070.1:0-21528 GCA_041490045.1 Bradyrhizobium sp. | reverse complement strand
GTATTATCCGACCGTCACCCGCGAGCCGTTCCGCAACCGCGGCCGCATCACCGATCTCATCACCTCCGAACAGCTGTTCAACGACATCGGCCAGGAGCCGCTGGACATCGCGCATGACCGCATCATGATGTGCGGCAGCCCAGGCATGCTGGAAGAACTGCGCCAGATGTTCGAAGCGCGCGGTTTTGCCGAGGGCTCCGGCAACGAGCCCGGCCATTTCGTGATCGAGAAGGCGTTCGTCGAGCGCTGAGCCCCGTCGTCCCGGCTCAAGGCCGGAACGACGGGGACGAATTCAATCCTCGCGCGGCGCAGACTGTTTCATCCGGCTGACAACTAATTGCTATGCCCCGCGCCCGGTCTGGCTAACTCTACGCTCAGAGCCATTCCCAAAAAACTGCTGGAATGGAAATTGCTTCGATACAGACGAAGGATTGCGCGATGGCGATGGACGAAATTGTTGACGGCCTTTCGGAGGTGTCTTGTGACGTCCTGGTGATCGGAGGCGGCACTGCCGGGCCGATGGCGGCCTTGAAGGCGAAGCTCAAGAACCCAAAGGCCAATGTCGTCCTGCTCGAAAAGGCCAACGTGAAGCGGTCCGGCGCCATTTCGATGGGAATGGACGGGCTCAACAACGCGGTGATTCCCGGCTACGCCACGCCCGAGCAATACACCAAGGAAATCACCATCGCCAACGACGGCATCGTCGACCAGAAGGCGGTCTACAAGTACGCCCAGCGCTGTTATTCGATCATCGAGGAACTCGACAGCTTCGGCATCCGCTTCCTGAAAAACGAAAACGGCGACTACGCCGTCAAGAAGGTGCATCACATCGGCACCTACGTTCTGCCGATGCCGAACGGCGAAACCGTCAAGAAGGCGATCTACCGGCAGCTGCGCCGCGCGCGAATCCTGATTTCGAACCGCTACATGGCCACGCGTCTGCTTACCGGCGGCGATGGCCGCATTGCCGGCGCCATCAGCGTCAACACCCGCACCGCCGAGATCCTGGTGATCAAGGCGAAGGCGGTGATCCTGTGCATGGGCGCGGCCGGCCGGCTCGGACTGCCGACCTCCGGCTACATGTTCGGCACCTACGAGAACGCCGCGAATTCCGGAGACGGCTATGCCATGGCCTATCATGCCGGTGCGGCGCTTGCGAATCTCGAATGCTTCCAGATCAACCCGCTGATCAAGGACTATAACGGTCCCGCTTGCGCTTACGTCGCAGGTCCGTTCGGCGCCTATACCGCAAACAATGAGGGCTCACGCTTCATCGAATGCGACTATTGGTCCGGCCAGATGATGCTCGAATTCTACAACGAGCTGCAGTCCGGCAAGGGACCGGTGTTTATGAAGCTCAATCATCTGCATGCGGACACCATCGGCGAGATCGAGACCACCCTGCACAAGGTTGAACGTCCGACGCGCGGCCTGTTTCATGAGGGGCGCGGGACCAATTACCGTCAAGAGCCGATCGAGATGCACATCTCCGAGATCGGATTCTGTTCAGGGCACAGTGCGTCCGGCGTGTTCGTCGATGACTTCGCGCGAACTACCGTTCCCGGGCTCTATGCCGCGGGCGACATGGCCAGCGTCCCGCACAATTACATGCTCGGCGCCTTCACCAATGGATCGGTCGCCGGCGAGGACGCCATGGAGTATGCCGACAACACCGACTTCGCGAAATTCGATGCCGCCGACGTCGAGAAGGAGAGGGAACGCGTGCTTGCGCCGACCAGGCGCGAGGATGGAATTCCGCCGAACCAGATCGAATACAAGGCACGCCGATTGGTGAACGACTATCTGCAGCCGCCGAAGGTTACGCGCAAGTTCGAACTCGGGCAAAGGCGGCTTGCCGAGGTGCGCGACGACATGGAAACGCGGATGATGGCCCGCAACGCCCACGAATTGTTGCGCGCGCTGGAGACCCAGTCGATCGTCGACTGCGCCGACATGGCTGCGCACGCCTCGCTGTACCGGACCGAAAGCCGCTGGGGCCTCTATCACCTGCGCACGGACTATCCCGACAAGGACAACGAGAACTGGTTCTGCCATTCACTCCTGAGCAAGAAGGACGGCCGGATGGCCAGCGAGAAGCGGGCGGTCGAGCCCTACATCGTTCCGATCGCGGACGATGAAAAGGATCTCTACGACAAGCAGCGTATCCGCGCCAGCGCCTGACGTTCGCAACAACTCTTCATGGATTGGAGCTGATCGATGCCCCTCGCAAGTTACCAGACATCCGTTCCCGTCGTCGTCGACGACGCCAAATGCATCGCGGACAAGGGTTGCACGGTCTGCGTCGACGTTTGCCCGCTCGATGTGCTGCGCATCAGCGACATGACCGGCAAGGCCTACATGGCCTATGACGAATGCTGGTACTGCATGCCGTGCGAGGCCGATTGCCCGACCGGCGCCGTCACGGTCAACATCCCCTATCTGCTCAGGTGAGTCATGGCTGATCCGTTCGAATCCTATGACGATCTCGACGACATCGAAGACCGGCTGCTGGCCGCCGACCCCGGCGAGCGCCGCGTGGCGATCATCGCGCTGGGACATTCCGGCGATCCGGCGGCGATCGCGCATCTCGATCGCCTGACCACCGATCCGGATCCGGGGGTGCGCCAACAGGTGGCGCTCGCGCTCGGCGAATTCGACGGACCGGAAACGGCGGCGGCGCTGGTCAAGCTTGCGGTCGATCCGGAACAGACCGTGGCGAACGCCGCGGCCAACAGCATGGCCGAACTAAAGGATCCCGCCTGCGCCGATGCGATTCTGCCCCTGGTCGGCCATGCGCATGCCTTTGTCCGGATGGCGGGCCTGCGAGCGTTGAAGGAATTGCGGCGCAAGGACACGCTGAAGCCGGCGCTCGATGCCTTGCGCGACGTCGACGCCGCGGTCAGGGTGCAGGCCATCGGCGTGATCGGGTTTCTCAAGCTGGAAGAATCAATTCCCGCCCTGACCTCGGTGACGGCGGATGGCGATGCGCATGTGCGCCGCGCCGCAGTAAGCGCATTGGCGTTTTCCCACATGAAGCCGGCCGCCGAGTCGATCACACGGGCGCTGGTCGACACCGACTGGATGGTCCGCGAAGTTGCGGCCGAGACGTTGGGTACGAACGTCAACGGGGGGCAGGCCGTGGACTCCCTGATATCGGCATTGAGCGATGAGTTCTGGCAGGTTCGGCTGAAGGCGGCTCGAAGTCTTGGCAAGATGAAGGTGGTGCGCGCGGTTCCCGCGATCGGTGCCTGTCTTGCACACGCGCAGGCGAACCTGCGCAAGGAAGCCGCGGCGGCGCTTGGCGAAATCGCGGATGCCTCCGGCCGGAAATTTCTCGAGCCGATTCTGGACGACCCAGACCCCGAGGTCCGGAAGAACGCGCGCTGGGCGATGCAACAGATCGTTGCGAGGAAGGGCGCGCTGGGGTCTTAACGGGATTGCCTGCTGGATTTCGGGTCCAGGGCTGCGCATTCAGCGAGCCTTGGGCTGCATCAGTTCGATCCGGTTGCCGAAGGGATCGTTGACGAAGAACCGGTCGTAGCCCTCGAGCGGCTCGTCATGGGCAATGGGATAGCCGGCCCTCTTCAAGGCCGCTTCCAGTGCGGCCAGATCGTCCACGATGAAGGCCGGGTGGGCCTTTCGCGCAGGCGCAAAATTCTTCTCGACCCCGAGGTGAACCTTCAGTTCGCCGTCCTCGAACCAGCAACCGCCGCGCGCGGCGAGACCCGCAGGCTTCACCGCCTCCGGGATTCCGAGGATTCCCTGGTAGAATTCCCGGGCCTCGCTTTCCCGCCCCGCCGGCATCGCGAGCAGGACATGGTCCAACCGGCGAACGCGCATCGTTGCCCTCCGTCTCGGCTACCGTCCTCGGGAACATCGAACGGAAGGGTATTCCAGTTCGGCAGACCAGCCAACCGCCATGGCGTCGGCCCGCCGGAGGGTACTTGCGAGGGCAGGATAGGGCCACCATGTCTGTCCTCCTCCGAGGAATTACCCATGCTCGATTTTACCCACTCTACATTCGACGAGAACCCGCCATCGCCAACGGCCGGAACCGCGGCCGCCGACGATCAGGCGTCGCTCGACGCTTATTCCAATGCCGTGATCGGCGCGACCGAACGCGTCGGGCCGGCCGTGGTCCGCGTTGAAACCAGTTCGGCCGGAGAGGGCGCGCGCGCGCGGGGCGGGATCGGCTCGGGAATCGTGATCTCTCCGGACGGACTCGTGCTCACCAACAGCCACGTCGTTGGATCGTCGAAGCAGATCAGGCTGCGCGACACCGAGGGCATCGTCACCGACGCGCGCGTGCTCGGCGTCGACCCCGACACCGATCTGGCGCTGCTGCGCGCCGACGGCGTGCGGGATTTGCGCTACGCCTCGCTCGGCGATTCCAAGAAGTTGCGGCGTGGCCAATTGGTGGTGGCGATCGGCAATCCGCTCGGCTTTGAATCGACGGTGACGGCGGGCGTGGTGTCGGCGCTCGGCCGTTCGATCCGCTCGGTCAGCGGCCGAACCATCGAGGACGTGATACAGACCGACGCCGCGCTCAATCCCGGCAATTCGGGCGGGCCGCTGGTGTCCTCCGCCGCCGAGGTGATCGGCATCAACACCGCGATCATCAGCGGCGCGCAAGGCATCTGCTTTGCGGTCGCCAGCAATACCGCGCAATTCGTGTTGTCCGAAATCATCCGCCACGGCTATGTCCGGCGCGCCTATATCGGCGTCTCCGGCCAGACCGTGCCCGTTCCGCGGCGGCATACAGTGGTCGCCGGCGTCGACAACAAGATGGGCGCGCTGTTGGCGCAGATCGAGCCGGACGGGCCGGCGGCGAAGGCGGGCCTGTTGCCCGGCGATGTCGTCATCAAGCTCGATGGTGTTGACGTCAACGGCGTCGACGATCTGATCCGTATCCTCGATCGCGACCGGATCGGCCGCACGCTGGCGATGGATGTGCTGCGGATGGGGCGCCTGCGCGCCATCGAAATTGATCCGGTCGAACGCAAGCCCGCGGTTCGGCAGGCGGCAGCGCGCTAGGGCTGCCGGCCCGCATTCCCTGTCCTTGCCTGCGAACGGCGCGGCCTGCTCTGCAGCCGCGCCGTCTTGACATTTTCGAGAGCGGCTTCCGGTTCCACCGCTGGCCGGCCAATTCCCGGTGCCCGGATCGTGCGGGCCGGCGAGAGGGCGGCCTGCTCACCTCGCAGATATCCCGCAAGAAGTGGTTGCGGCACAGCATTTTCTTGACTAGGAACCCATCCTGCGGCTGTCGGGGAATCCCGGGGATACGCGGGGATCAGCGGCGAACTCGACTGCAAACCGCGATTGACTCCCACCTACTTTAGTTGCGCTGACGTGGAGCAGATTGCGGTGCAGTTTCGCTTGCCGAGCACGCATGCCCGGCTAAAATACTGCGAAGGCTGAATAACGGCTCAAGAATAAGAATGGAGAGAAACAATATGAACAAAACATCCAGGTCGCCTATTTTTTGGTCATTGCGAGGACTTCTCGGCGGAACCGCGCTCGGCCTGTTAACGATCGCATCCGGCCAGGCGCTGGCAGCGGACCCTATCAAGATCGGTGTCATCGCCGAAGCCCAAGCCATCGCCGGCGCATCGATCCCGCAGGCGGCCCAGATGGCGGCCGATGAAATCAACGCCAAAGGCGGCGTCGACGGCCGCAAGATCGAGATCATCACCTACGACAACCATTCTTCTTCGGCCGATTCCGTTCGCGCCTTCCAGCGCGCGGTCAACGAGGACCACGTCAACATCGTCATCGCCAGCTACATCAGCGAAGTCGTGCTGGCGCTGGAGCCCTGGGCATCGCGCCTGAAGACGCCCTTCATCACGCCCGGTGCTGCTTCGAACGAGATCAGCAAGAGCGTGCATGCCGACTACGAGAAGAACAAATACACATTCCACGGCTACCTGACCTCGGCCGCGCTCGCGCTGTCGGTCTGCGACGCCGCCAAGGAATTGCTGGTCGACCAGAAGCACATGAAGAGCGCCGTCATCATGAGCGAGGACGCCGCCTGGACCAAGCCGCTCGACGTCGGCTACGAGGAGTGCCTGCCCAAGATCGGCCTGAAGGTGCTCGATCATATCCGCTTCTCGCCCGACACCACCGACTTCACCCCGATCTTCAACAAGATCGAAGGCGCCAAGCCGGACGTGATCATCACCGGCATTTCGCATGTCGGTGTGCAGCCGACGGTGCAGTGGAAGAACCAGCAGGTGCCGATCCCGATGCTCGGCATCTCTTCGCAGGCCACCAACTCCACCTTCGGCAAGGACACCAATGACGCCGCCGAAGGCGTGCTCTATCAGGGTGTGTCCGGACCGGACGTGCCGGTGACGGAAAAGAGCCTGCCGTTCACGCAGGGCTTCAAGGCGAAGTTCGGCAACTTCCCGTCCTATGCCGGCTACACCGCCTATGACGAGGTCTACTACATCGCCGATGCCGTGAAGCGCGGCGGCTCGACGGACGCCGACAAGCTGGTAGAGGCTTTGGAAAAGACCGACTGGGTCGGCACCATCGGCCGCATCCAGTTCTACGGCAAGGACGATCCGTTCACCCATTCGATCAAGTATGGCAAGGGCCTGATCACCGGCCTGATGCTGCAGTGGCAGGACGGCAAGCAGGTCGCCGTCTGGCCGAAGGAAGTCGCCAAGGGCCAGTTGAAGTTCCCGAGCTTCATCAAGGTCACGTCGAACTAGAAAAAGAATGATCGTGCTCCCGGGTTCGCCCGGGAGCATTTTCGCATTGGCAATTTCTTCAGTAGGAGTGAGGCAGCGGTGCTGCCGCGGCCATCATAGATGCTTGCTTTTCAGATCCTGATCGACGGCTTTGCCATCAGTGCCCTGTATGCTCTCGGGGCTACCGGCTTCACCCTCATCTTCGGCGTTTCCGGCGTGCTCAACCTCTCGCACGGCGCCATCATGGTGCTGGCGGCGGTGGCGGCATGGGCCGCTGCCTCGACCCTGCACATGAACACCTATGCCGGGGCGCTGGTCGGCGTCGCCGTCGCCCTGGTCGCAGCCTTCGCCACCTATTTCGCGGTGGTGCAGCCGATCCAGAAATCGCGGCGAATTCCCAACGAGGAGAAGGAAATCTTCGTCCTCACCGGCACGTTGCTGTGGGGGATCATGATCCAGGAGCTGATCGCCTATTTCTTCACCAACAACGCCAAGACCGTGCTGCCGATCGTCGAGGGCGTCGTCGACATCTTCGGCGTCCGTACCCCGAAAAACGAAATATTCACCGCTTTGGTCTGCTGCCTCGTCATCGGCCTGCTATGGCTGATGGTGAACCGCACCCGCACCGGCAAGGCGGTGCTGGCGGCGTCGATGAACCCGCGTGGCGTCACGCTGCTCGGGCTTGAACTCACCAGCATCTATGTCGTGGTCTGGGCGATCTACGGCGTGCTCGCCGGCATCGCCGGCGTGCTGCTCGGAATGTTCCTCGGCGTCAGTTCCTACAGCGTCGGCCCGCTGACGGCGAGTGCATTCTCGATCGTCGTGCTCGGCGGCCTCGGCAGCGTATCCGGCTCGCTGATCGCAGCCTTCGTGGTCGGTTATCTCGAGACGCTGACGGCCTATCTGGTCTCGCCGGCCTACCGCACAATTCCGGCGCTGCTGCTCCTGGTCATCGTCATGTATATCCGGCCGCAAGGCCTGCTCGGGAGGCGATGAGCATGGCCCAATTCTTCAAATCGCGGCTGTTCTTCGTCTCGCTGGTCGTGGTCATCGTCGCGGCCACGCTTCCGCTCTATGTCTCCGGCTACGTTCTCGGCCTGCTCACGGTCGCCTATTATTTCGGCGTGTTCGCGATGGCGTGGAACCTGTTGTTCGGGTTCGCGGGCGAGGTGAATTTTGGACCGACCTTCCTGATCGGCGTCGGCGCCTATACTGCCGGCATCCTCAACAACCAGTACGGATGGTCGGTCTATCTCTGCATTCTGCTGGGTGCGATGGCGTCGGTGGTTGCGGGCTTCGTGCTGGCGCTGCCGGCCTTGCGCGTGCGCGGTCCCTATTTCGGACTGACCACGCTGGTCGCGGTGCTGATGCTGCAGAACTTCATCGTCGTGTTCGCCGATCTCACCGGCGGCGAAATCGGTCTTACCATTCCGGACGTGATCACCATCGATGCCGGCGCCAATTACTGGATCGCGCTCGGCTTCATGACCATCAGCGCCATCATCCTGTACGGGCTTTCGCAGTCGCCGGTCGGCCTGGTGCTGCAGGCCAGCGGCCAGGATCCGGTGCAGGCCGGCGCGCTCGGCTTCAACATCGTCAAGCACAAGCTTGCGGCCTTCGTGGTGAGCGCATTCTTCTCGGGACTGTCGGGCGCGCTGCTGGTGTTTTATTTCGGCACCGCCTCGGTCGGCACCGTCGTCGACGTGGCCGTCGGCGTCAACGTCATCGTTGCCGCGGTGCTCGGCGGCCGCCGCACCGTGCTGGGCGCGGCGCTGGGCGCAATCTTCCTGATCGTCGCCGGCGAATTTCTGCGGCCGACCGGCGAACTCGCGACCTTCATCGTCTCGGCGGTCGCGCTCCTTGTTGTTCTGTTCTTCCCCGGCGGTTTCCTGGGGGCGGCCCTGTCGCGTGAGGCGCGCTCGTGATGGATGCGACCAGCAACAATCCGCCCGTTCTCGAAGTCCGCGGCCTGACCAAGCGCTTCGGCGGCCTGACCGCGGTGAAGAATCTCAGCCTTGACCTGCGCGCCGGCGAAATCTTCGGCCTGATCGGTCCGAACGGGTCGGGCAAATCGACCGCGATGAAGTCGATCATGGGCATCGAGCGCCCGACCGCCGGCGAAGTCATCTTCCAGGGCGAGAATGTCGCCGGCCTGCCGCCGCACAAGATCGCGCGCAAGGGTTTTGGCATGGTGTTCCAGCACTCGCGGCCGCTGAACCGGCAGACCGTGCTGGAGAACATCATGGTCGCGCTGCTGCCCGACAGCCTGTTCATGCTGTTTGCGGACAAGGCGCTGACCGAGCGCGCGAAATGGATCGCCAATCGCGTCGGCCTCGGCGCCGTGATGGACCGGCGGCCGCCGACGCTGCCGTTCGCGGATCTGCGGCGGCTCGAACTGGCGAAGGCCATTGCGCGGGATCCCAAGGTGGTGCTGGTCGACGAGCCCTTCGCGGGGCTGACGCTCGCCGAAGTCGGGACCTTCTCCGAACTGATCCGCAGTTTTCGCGATGAAGGCCGCGCGGTGCTGCTGGTCGACCACAACGTCAAGAGCGTCGCCGCATTGGTCGACCGGGTGCTGGCGATGTATCTCGGCGAGGAGATCGTCACCGGCCGCGCCGACGAGGTGATGCGCAACGAGACCGTGCGCCGGGTCTATCTCGGCGGGGCGATCGAGACCTCGGCGCGCCCGGAGACCAGCTTCAAGGACAAGGTTCCGTTGCTGCAGGTCGAGAACGTCAGCGTCTTCTACGGCAAGGCACAGGCGCTGGAAAACGTCTCGATCCATGTCCACCAGGGCGAGTTCGTCTCCGTGGTCGGGCTGAACGGCGCCGGCAAGACCACGCTGTTCAACACCATTTCGGGCTTCTTGCCTTATACCGGCGAAATCCTCCGCGACAGCGAAAAGCTGCGCGGCACCAGCCCGGCGCGGATCGCCCGCAGCGGCATCGTGCAGTGCCCGGAGTCGCGCGAGCTGTTCGGCGAGATGAGCGTGCGCGAAAACCTCGATCTCGGCGGGCAGCATTTGTCGGACGAGGAGAAGGCCAGGCAATTGGCGTGGCTGTTCGAGCTGTTTCCGATCCTGAAAGAGCGTCAGAACCAGATGGCGCAGACGCTGTCCGGCGGCGAACAGCAGATGCTGGCGATCGGCCGGGCGCTGATGATGCAGCCGAAAATCCTTATCCTCGACGAACCGACGCTCGGCCTTGCGCCGGTCATTCTCGAACAATTGTCGAAGGCGCTGGAAAAGCTGCGCCAGACCACGCCGATCACGGTTTTGTTGGGCGAGCAGAACGTCACCTTCGCGCTGCCGCATGCCGACCGGGTCTATGTGCTGGAGCACGCGCGGATCGTCTGGGAAGGCGATCCGGGGCGCTTTGCCGAGGAAGCCGGCACCGGATATCTCTAGGCCGCATATAAAAGGCCAAAATTTTGGCTTACATCCTGATGCCGACCAGGTGCGAAGAAAACCTGGCGCGCCTGTGATGCGGAAATCGGGGAGGGTACCATGCCCGGAAGGAAATTGGCCTATCCGTCGCGCCGTGAGGTCTTGCGGGGTGCGGGGCTGGCGATCGGCGCGATCGTCGCCCCGAACCTTGGCCTGACGCAGGCCAGGGCGGCGGGCTATCCCGAACGTACTGTCAAGATCATCGTGCCGTTCGCCCCGGCGGGGCCGACCGACATCATGGCGCGCATCCTCGCGACCCATCTCGGTGAAGCCATTGGCGGCACCGTCATCGTCGAGAACAAGGCGGGAGCCGGCGGCAATATCGGAATCGGCGCCGCCGCGCACGCCGCCCCTGACGGCTACACGCTGTTGGTTACTTCGAGCGCCTATGTCGTCAATCCCGGCCTCTACGCCAAAATCCCCTACGATCCTTACCATGACTTCGCGCCGATCGCCGAGCTCGGGACGTCGCCGAACGTATTCCTGGTCAATCCAAAGCTCGGTGTGAACACCATGGCCGAGCTGATCGCGCGCGCAAAGGCCGATCCCAACGAACTCAATTATGCGAGCCCGGGGATCGGCACGACGCCGCATCTGTCGGCCGAGCTTCTCAAGATCGTCGCCGGCATCCAGATCACGCATGTGCCGTTTTCCGGCGCGGGCCCGGCCATCCAGGCGGTGCTCGGCGGCATCACCCAGGTCTGCTGCGCGGCGTTGCCGCCGGCGCATCCGCAGATCGAATCCGGCGCGCTGAAGGCGCTCGCCGTCACCGGCGCGCAGCGGTGGTTTGATCTGCCCAATGTTCCGACGATGGTCGAACTCGGCTTCAAGGATTTCATCGCGGACACGTTCCAGGGCTTTCTCGCGCCGGCCAAGGCGCCGCCGGCCATTGTCGAACGGCTGTCGGCGAAGTCGATCGAAATTCTGAAGACGCCGAAGATTGCCGAGCAGTTGCGCAATGATGGCTTCGAGGTCATCGCCAACGGACCTGACGGCATGCGCAAGCGTATCGCGGAGGAGGTGCCGAAATGGCGCGACGTCGTCGTCAAGGCCGGCATCAAGCCGGTCTGACGCAAACACATCAAAAGCCTTCGAGGAGACGCTTATGGCCAGACGACTGATCGACATTTCTGTTCCGTTGCAGAACGACGTGCCGGCCGATCCGCCGGGCCTCCATCCGACGATCCAGTACAGCGACCATCAGCAGAGCCTGCCGCGCATGCTGCAGTTCTTTGAAGGGCTGAAGGCCGAAGACCTTCCGGACGGGCAGGGCTGGGCGATGGAGATGGTCCAGCTCTCGACCCACAACGGCACTCATCTCGATGCGCCCTACCATTATCACCCGACCATGAATCGCGGCGAGAGGTCGTGGACCATCGACGAGGTGCCGCTGGAATGGTGTTTGCAGCCGGGCGTGAAACTGGACTTTCGCCATTTGCCCGACGGCTATGTGGTGACGGCAAAGGATGTCGAGAACGAACTCAAGCGCATCGGCCACACGCTTTCGCCGCTGGAGATCGTCGTGGTCAATACCTCCGCCGGCGCCAAGTATGGCCAGAAGGACTACGTCACCTCCGGCTGCGGCATGGGTTATGAGGCGACGATGTACCTGCTCGAGCGCGGCGTGCGGCTGACCGGCATCGACGGCTGGAGTTGGGACGCGCCGTTCGTCTACACCGCGAAGAAATATGCCGAGACCAGGGACGCCAGCCTGATTTGGGAAGGCCATAAGGCTGGCCGCCACATCGGCTACTGCCTCATCGAGAAGCTGCACAATCTCGAGCAATTGCCGTCGACCGGTTTCACCGTGTCGTGCTTCCCGGTCAAGATCGAGCGCGCCTCCGCGGGCTGGACCCGGGCGGTCGCGATCATCGATACCTGAGGAAGTGGCCGGTTACGCCGCTACTTCTTCATGCTCATGATGAAGGCGGCGATATCCTGGGCGTCATTGCCGCGCAGCGGCACGTTCGGCATGGTGGCGTGCGGCAGCCGCAGGAACGAGGCAATCATCTCGGCGCTGATTTTCTCCTTGGCGGCGATTGCTGCAAAGGAGTGCGCCTTGGATTTTCCTGGAGCGGGGGTGATCGCATGGCACTCCACGCACCATCGTTCCGACAGATGTCGGCCGTTGTCGACGTTTTGGGCGGAGGCTCCACCGAGGCTTCCGAACATCGCAAGCGTGACGGCAACGGACAGCGCCTGAGGACGTCGGTTCACGATTTTAAGCCGGGCGCTCACAGCGGCTCATCATCTTCGGTCGAGGGCTGCTCTTGCAACGAGACAATATCCCCGCCGCCGAGGTCCTCTTCCGGGGGTGGATAGGCGCGCGCCTCGAGATTATCGACCACTTTCCTGACGCCCGGAACGTTTTCCGCGGCGACGATCGCTGCCTGCCGGGCATTCTTGCTCGCGACCACGCCGCTCAGGCTGACGACCCCGTCCCGCGCCGTGACCTTGAGCCTGCAAGGCCCCCAAGCCGCGCCGTCCATCGCCGCGACGACCTGCTCGCGAAGACTGTCGTCATCCGCAGACGGGCTCGGTGCATGGCGGGCGAGGTCGGCGACGGTGGCAAGGAAATCCGAACGGGTGACGATTCCGACCAGGCGCTTGCCGCGCACCACCGGAAGGCGCTTGACGTTGTTGGTTTCCATGATCTCGACGATCTCATCGAGCGGCGTATCCTCCCAGATGGTCAGGGGATCTGGCGTCATGATCTCGCCGACCTTGCGGCCATGGGAATGAACGAAGTCCGCGGCGACCCGGTCGGTGCCGACCAGAAAACTCAGCCACCGGCCGGGCTTGCGCTGCGTTCCGATCTCCGCGCGGCGGATGAAATCGCCTTCCGAAATGATGCCGATCAGATCGCCGCCGGTATCGACCACGGGCAGCCCGCTGACATGGTGCCGCAGCATGGTGTCGATCGCCTCGGCGATGGGCGCGTCGGCGCCGATCGTGATGACGTGCTGGGTCATGATTTGCTGCGCGCGCATTGATGGTCTCCGGGCCCGGTTCGTAGATAGCGCGGACAGGCTAATAGGAAACGGCGCCCCTGGTTTGATCAGGGTCAACCTGTAAGTGCCGAGGCGATCCGGGGCGAGACGCCGGCCGGGCGGCGTTCATTCGCGCCCGGCCATCGGGGCGAGGCCGGCGAGGAGAAAGGCAGATTTCTATCTGTTCAGCGCCGAACCCGACGTGCGCGAACTTGTTGCTTCAGCACAACCGGCTTAGCGCGCAACGCGGCCTCGAGACCGCCAAACATGAGAATCAGCAGAAGGATCTTCACCGTTTCGCTTATCATATCGACACCCCGGCTACCCTCTTATTAATACAACCGCGAAAAGCCCCCTCCACCTTGCTCTAGATCAAACCTCGGCAAAAAATCGGTAGCCTGGCTTTTTAGGCCACCGCGGCTTGCTTGCTTTCCTCCAGCGCCGCCGCGATGGCGTCGTCGACGCGCTCGAGCCAGATGAATTCGAGCTTGTCGCGGGCGCCTTGCGGAATGTCGTCGAAATCCCGCCGGTTGCGCGCCGGCAGCATCACCCGGGTGAGGCCGGCCGCGGCGGCGGCGACCACTTTTTCCTTGATGCCGCCCACCGGCAGCACCAGACCGCGCAGCGAGATCTCGCCGGTCATTGCCGTGTCGCTCCGCACCGTGCGGTTGGTGAGCAACGAGGTAAGGGCGGTAAACATCGCGACGCCCGCGCTCGGTCCGTCCTTCGGCGTGGCGCCGGCGGGGACATGGACGTGGATGTCGCTCTTTTCGAACAGCGAGGGATCGATCCCGAGCTGGGTAGCGCGGCTTTTCACCAGCGTCAGCGCGGCCTGTACGCTCTCGCGCATGACGTCGCCGAGCTGACCGGTCAGGATGAAGGCGCCCTTGCCCGGAACACGCGTGGCCTCGATAAAGAGAATGTCGCCACCGACCGGCGTCCAGGCGAGCCCGGTCGCGACTCCGGGGATGCTGGTGCGCATGGCGATCTCGCCCTCGAAACGAGGCTGGCCGAGTACGGCCACAAGATCGTCGGCGGTGATGGTGACCTTGCTCGCAGAGCCTTCGGCGATCTGCACCGCGGCATGGCGCAGCGCCTTGCCGATTTCCCGTTCCAGCGAACGCACGCCGGCCTCGCGCGTGTAGCCCTTGATCATCAGCCGCAGCGCATCGATGTCGATCTCGGCCTGCTCGGACTTCAGGCCGTTGGCCTCGAGCTGGCGCCGAACCAGATATCGGCGCGCGATCTCGAGCTTCTCGTCCTCGGTGTAGCCGGGCAGGCTGATGATTTCCATGCGGTCCAGCAAGGGGCCGGGAACCGAATCCAGCATGTTGGCAGTGGCGATGAAGACCACTCGCGAGAGATCGAAGGGAACGCCGAGATAATTGTCGCGGAACGTCGAATTCTGCTCGGGATCGAGCACTTCCAGCATCGCGGCCGATGGATCGCCCTGAATGCCGCGTCCCATCTTGTCGATCTCGTCGAGCATCATCACGCAATTGCGCGCGCCCGCCTTCTTGATGCCCTGGATGATGTTGCCGGGCAGGGCGCCGATATAGGTGCGCCGGTGGCCGCGGATTTCGGCCTCGTCATGAACGCCGCCGAGACTGACGCGGACGAACGGCCGATCCATGGCGCGCGCGATCGACTGCCCCAGCGAGGTCTTGCCGACCCCGGGCGGTCCGACGAAGCACAGGATCGGCGCCTTGCCGTGCGGCGCCAGTTTGCGGACCGCGAGAAATTCGACGATCCGGCTCTTGATCTTCTCAAGGCCGTAATGATCCTCGTCGAGGATCCGTCGCGCCTCGGGAATGTCGATGGTCTTTTCAGGAGGCAGCGCCCATGGCAAGTCGATCAGCCAGTCGAGATAGCTGCGGACCATGCCGGCCTCGCCGGCCGCTTCCGGCATGCGCTCGTAGCGGCGCACCTCCTTTTTCGCCTGGTTTTCCGCCTCCGGCGGCATCCCCGCCTTGGCGATCGCCTCGTTCAGCTCCGCGACCTCCTGGGCCTTGCCGTCGCCTTCGCCCAACTGACGTTGAATCGTCGCCATCTGCTCGCGCAGGATGGCCTCGCGCTGGCGTTCGTCGAAGGTCGCTTTGGTCTTCTGGCCGATCTCGGCCGTCAGCCGCAGCACTTCAAGCCGTTCGGCGAGGTGGCGCGAAACCTTTTCCATGCGCTGCGCAAGATCGATGGTCTCCAGGATCTCCTGCTTGTCCTCCGGCTTGATGTCCATATAGGAGGTCGCGAGATCGGCGAGCGCCGCGGGAGAGGTGGTGGACTGGAATGCGGCGAGAAGCTCCGGAGGCGCCTGCGGCAGCAGTTGAATGGCTTCGATGGCGAGCCTTTGCAGGTTGAGAAACTGTGCCTCGATCTGCGGCGAGCTCGTCGTGGGCTCCGGAATATGCAGCACCCGCGCCACGGGGAACGGCGTGCCGGGCAGGAAATCGAGAATGCGGGCGCGCTGGATGCCCTGGCAGATGATGTGGTGGGTCTCGTCGGGCGCGGTAATGTAACGGACGATGTTCGCGACCGTGCAAATTCGAAAAAGCTCGTCGGGACCAGGATCGTTCGCCTCGGCGTTTCGCTGCAGCAGGATCCCGACCGGCCGCTGGTCGCGCAACGCTTGCTGGGCGGCGGCAATCGATTTGGCCCGGCCGATGGTGATGGGAGCGACGACTCCCGGAAACAGCACGGTATTGCGAACGGGAACGATGATCAGGGCATCGTTGGGAATCTGCACCGACTCCACCGGGGTGGCTGCGGAAGACGAAGCTGGTTCTTCGTTGGCTGGCGACATGACGGTCCTCACACAGATTTGGCCAGACGCAATACGATGCATCCGTTCACGGCGAAGCGGCTGACCGCGTAGCGCCCCGTGGGCAGCGCGATACGGCGTTCGAAGCGGCCTTGCGGGAGCTCCAGCCGGTGGATCCTGGCGTTGCGCAGCTCGGCAGGCAGCACCCGATGTCCGCTGACGATAAGTGTGCCGTTCTCGATTACGGCTTCGACATGCTCGGGATCGACGCCGGGCAGGGCTACGAGAATCAGGATTTCCCGGTCGGTTTCCAGCACGTCGATCGGCGGTTCCCAACTGGGCTCGCGCGAGCCGGCCCTCGACTGCAGGCTGAAGAACTGCTGGCGCAGCCGTTCGGCGCGGGCCAGTGAATCGATCGCCTCGGACAACATCCAGTTGACGGGATCTTTTGTCGACATGGGCTCTCTCGTGTTTGACTCAAATCCGTGAAGCGACCGCTTCGCGACATCCTGACAGCGCCGACGCATAGGCATCCGGCGGGGCAGCCGGAATAGTTCTACGGTTGCGCCATCCCGTCAATCAGGCGCCAGGCAGAATGGAATGCGGGCGGCTTTGCTAGGAGGTGGGGGGAGATTCGGACCGTATGCGCGCGATGATCCCGGCGGCGATCTGCATGGTCGCACCGATCCCCCAGCACAAACTGATCAGAAGCGCCGTACCTGCGCGCGCCGTCTCGTCCAGAACGATGCTGGAGACGGAGACTACTGCCGCCACCGATGCAAGGAAAGTACCTGCCGCGCTGAGCAGCTCCACGGTATCCCACATGGAACCTAGACCATGCCGCAGCGGCAAGTGCATCTTGTGATCCGGAGGAACGCGGGGCAGATCGATCCCGAGATAGAAGCCGGCGGCCCCGTAGATCATCATGGCCAGCACGGTGCCCATCGAACCGATCAGGTCGACATTGGCCCTTCCCACATGGGCGGCGACGAACAACCCGCAGGAGGCCCCCGTCAGGGCGAGCCCGGTCCGTTCGAGAACATGCGCCCACCGGCTGATAATGGAGCGGGTGTCCCATGGCTCGTGGTGCTTGATCATGTAGTTTAGTTACCAAGCCGGAATTGGGAAGCCATTGACAAAGATCAAGCCCGCGCGCCTTCGTGTCCCGGAAGGCGCGGGGTATTTCCCAGCATGTTGACCAGCATCAAAGTAGACAGCCGGTTTCCGGCCAGTATGGTGCATGGGCGGCATGACCGTCTCTTCAGCCGGCCGGAGGGCAATTGACCGAAGTACAGTCAACGAGCCGCAGCGAGGGCATCTCCTTGCGGCAGCTGCTTCCCAGTGCCATCGCGGGGGGCGCATCGCTTGCCGGCCCAATGGCTGAATCCCAGCCCGGACGCAACATCAAGGCACCGCATTATCTCACCGCGCATTACTGGTGGGCCTATGTGCATCCCAGGGCCATCTGGTTCTTCGAGCGGCAGTGGCTGGTCAACCTCATTCTCTGGGGCAATTACGCGCGGCTGCGCAACGCGGCGATGACGGAATTGGGGGATGTGCTTCCCGGCGCGACCTTGCAGGTGGCCTGCGTCTATGGCGATCTCACCGGCGAACTGACGCAACGGGTCGCGGCCGGCGGCGGCAGGCTGGATATCGTCGACGTGCTTCCGATGCAGCTCGAAAATCTGCGCGACAAGCTGCCTTCCGGCGCGCCGGCGCGGTTGCTGTCGATGGATTCCGCCGACCTCAGACTTCCCGACGCCAGTTACGACCGGGCGCTGCTGTTTTTCTTGCTGCACGAACAGCCCGCAGCGCATCGCGAACGAACGCTGAGCGAAGTCTTTCGTGTCGTCAGGCCGGGCGGCGAGATCGTCATTGTCGACTACGCGCTGCCGCGCTGGTGGCACCCGCTGCGCTATGTGTGGCGGCCCTTGCTCGCGGCGCTTGAGCCCTTCGCGCTGGATCTATGGCGTGACGAGATCGCCCGTTGGCTGCCTGCGGCTGCGCGGAGCGGATGGCGCAAGCAGTCCTTCTTCGGCGGGCTCTATCAGAAAGTCGTGATCAAGCGCTGAGGCGGTCAGATCGCGATCAGGGCGATGGCGGCAACCAGAATAAGCAGCCAGGCTACGCCGTAGCAGGCCGCCTTGACGGCGACGCCGCCGCCCAATCCGAGATCGTGCGACGTCATGCGCAGGCGATGCGCGGCGTGCCAGGCCGGCAGCGCCACCGCGCCGAACAGGATCAACTTGCCGATCGGATGGTGCGCGAATGCCGCGATCGTCTCATAATGCAAATGCAGGACACCCAGCGGCACCAGCACGCCGGTGATCAGGATCAACACGGGAGTGATCAGCGCGGCCACCAGTCCGCCGCCTGCGAAGGGCAACCACAGGATCGGTTTGTTCGATTTCGCCATGACTTACATCCCCGCTGCGATCAGCACGACGGCCGATACCGCCGCCCACGCGACGTAATGCGCGCCAACGATCAGTTTGCCGGGCACCGGTTCACCCTTGACCATCAGCGGCATCGCCTTCGGCGTCAGCGCGAACCAGGTCACGCTGTGATAGAGGGCGAAGACCAGGCACAGCAATTGAAAGACCACGCCAAGCGGGCTCGAGAACGCCGCGACGAATCCGTCCCATGCCGCTTGGCCTTGCGCCAGCCGCGTCAGCCCGATTGCCAGCAGCGCACAATAGAGGCCAACGAACAGGCTGGTCAGCTCGCGGATCATGTAGGCGACGTAGCGCGGGTGCTGCAGCCACCAGCTCCGTTCGACCTTGCGCATATAAGGGCGGCGGCTCATCGATGGGCTCCCGGCGTCAGCAGGTCCTTGAGCCAGTCGACCGAAGCAGAAATCTTGGTCTGCTGGATCGCCGCGGCAGGGTCAACGTCTTTGGGGCAGACCTGGGAGCAGGCGCCGACGAAGGTGCACTCCCAGATGCCCTCGTTGCTGGCGACCGTGTCGGCGCGCGCGTCCTTGCCGCCGTCGCGGGAATCGAGATTGTAGCGGTGCGCCAGCGCCAGCGCCGCCGGGCCGACGAAATCCTCGTTCAGGCCAACTTGCGGGCAGGCGGCATAGCACAGCACGCAGTTGATGCACTGGGTGTACCGGTGAAAGACGTTGAGCTCGGCCGGCGATTGCAGATATTCACCGTCGCTCAGCGGCTTTTCTTGCTTGGGGATCAGCCAAGGCTTCACGTCCGACAGCTTGTCCATGAAGCTGTCCATCACGATCACGAGGTCGCGCTCGATCGGGAAGTGGTCGAGCGGCTCGACCCGGATCACGCCGCCGCGGTAGTCGCGCAGGAAGGTATGGCAGGACAGTTTCGGCTCGTTGTTGATCGTCATGCCACAACTGCCGCACACCGCCATGTGGCAGGACCAGCGGTAGGACAGCGTGGCGTCGAGATTGTCCTTGATGTGATTGAGCGCGTCGAGCACCACCCAGTCGTCCCGGTAGGGCACGGTGTAGCGCTGGAAATGCGGCTCGCTGTCGGTCTCGGGGAGATAGCGCAGCACCTCGAGCGTGACGGTTTCGCTCATGTCGCAGCTCCACCGTAGATGCGCTCGGCCGGCTGCGATTTGGTGATCACGACGTCGAGATAGCCGACCGATGGCGGATCGGCGCCGCGATAGCGCGCCAGGCTGTGCTTGAGATAGTTGGCATCGTCACGCTTGGGGTATTCGAGGCGCTGATGCGAGCCGCGCGACTCCTTGCGCTCCAGCGCCGAATGCGCCATGGCCTCGGCGACGTCGAGCATGCAGCCGAGCTCCAGCGTCTGGATCAGATCGGTGTTGAAGACGTTGCTGCGGTCCTGCAACTGGATCTTGCGGTAGCGCGCGCGAAGATCGGCGAGGACGCCGCAGGTCTGGCGCAGCGTATCCGCGCTGCGATAGATGCCGGCGCCGCTCTCCATGGTGTCGTTCATCGCCTTGCGCAGGACGGAAACGGTATCGCTGCCGCCCTCGCGGGCGAACAGTTCGCGCAAGTCGGCCTGTGCCGCCTCGGCGGCTGTTGCGCCTGTCGCGGGTTTCGGATGGGATTTGGCAAAGGCCGCGGCGCTGCGTCCGGCGCGGGCGCCGAACACGACGATTTCGGCGAGCGAATTGGAGCCGAGGCGGTTGGCGCCGTTGATCGAGACGCAGGCGCATTCGCCGGCGGCGAACAGGCCGGGCAGGGACGTCGCGGTGTCGATATCGGTGTGAATGCCGCCCATGGTGTAGTGCACCACCGGGCGCACCGGGATCATCTCGTGCACCGGATCGACGCCGACATAGGCTTTCGCCAGTTCGCGCACCATCGGCAGCCGCTCGTTGATCATTTTTTCCCCGAGCTGACGGATATCGAGGTGCACCACGTCGCCTTGCGGCGTCTTGATGGTGCGGCCCTTCTGCTGCTCGTGCCAGAACGCCTGGCTCAGGCGGTCGCGCGGCCCGAGCTCCATCGCCTTCTTGCGCGGCCAGGGGTCGGGCGGGCCGAGATTGTAGTCCTGCAGATAGCGGTAGCCGTCCTTGTTGACGAGGATGCCGCCTTCGCCGCGCGATCCCTCGGTGATGAGAATGCCGGTGCCCGGCAGCCCGGTCGGGTGGTACTGCATGAATTCCATGTCCTTCAGCATCACGCCGGCCCGATAGGCCATCGCCATCCCGTCGCCGGTCTTGATGGCGCCGTTGGTGGTGAAGGGGAAGATGCGTCCGGCGCCGCCGGTGGCTATGACGACGGCCCTGGCGCGGAACGCCACCATGCGGCCCGATCGCATCTCGATCGCGACCACGCCGCTGCAGCGGCCGTCCTCGACGATCAGATCGGTCGAGTAATATTCGTCGAAGCGCTTGATCGATGGGTATTTCAGCGAGGTCTGGAACAGCGTGTGCAGGATATGGAAGCCGGTCTTGTCGGCGGCGTACCAGGTGCGCTCGATCTTCATGCCGCCGAATGGCCGCACCGCGACCCTGCCGTTGGCTTCGCGGCTCCAGGGACAGCCCCAGTGCTCGAGCTGCAAGAGTTCCAGCGGCGCGGTGTTGACGAACAACTCGACCGCATCCTGGTCGCAAAGCCAGTCGCCGCCGGAGACCGTGTCGTGGAAATGGTTGTCGAGGCTGTCGTTGTCCTTGATGACGCCGGCCGCGCCGCCTTCGGCGGCCACGGTGTGGCTGCGCATCGGATAGACCTTGGAGATCAGCGCAAGCGTGAGGGAAGGGTCGGCCTCGGCCACCGCGATGGCGGCGCGCAGACCCGCGCCGCCGGCGCCCACAATAGCGACGTCGATTTCAATCACGTCCATGAAGCACCGTTCCCGAGAACGGCCGGCCGTTCCGCCAGCTTTCTCTGTGAACGCTCAATGGGCCATGGTGTTGCGGAGAAAGCGTTGATCCAGGTCAACGCCCCGTCCGATATGCACTGAAATGATGGGTTTGTGACGCTCCGGTAATCACGGCTCCAGGCATAAGCCCAACTCGCAGGCGATTCAGTCGCGTCATTGATCTAGCGCAAGGACGCGCATCGGCTTGGTATCGACGTTAGCATTTGGAATGCGTCGCGATATACAACAACAACAACAGGGAGACCAACATGCCCATGACCCGGCCGCGGCTCGCCGCTCTGTCGGCTGCCGCCATCTTCAGCATCGCTATTTGCGATGG
>JBGPSI010000069.1:0-21859 GCA_041490045.1 Bradyrhizobium sp. | reverse complement strand
GGCTGATGAGATCGCGGATGGTCTTGTACGGACTGTCCGCGCGCACCACGAACATGCCGGGGCTGGAATAGATCGCGGTCCGTATCTTCAACCGGGTGACAGGCCGGCCGATCCCCATGAAGGCTTCATAGGCGGGTTCGCCGGCGACCAGCGCGATATCGAGCTCGCCCTTCTCCAGGAGCGGAATGTTCTCGTTGCTGCCCTTGGTGTTGCGCGGCTGGATCGAAAGCGCCGGATCGGCGGCGTTCATGATGTCGGCAAAGGCCTTGCCGTACAGCGGAAAGCCGCCGCCCGGCGTCGCGGTTCCCAGGCTGATCGTGGTCGTTGGAATAGCCTTGCCTCCCTCTTGCGCCGCAGCGCCACCCGCCAGCAGGAGAACGCCGGCGCAAACGATACAAATGAGGTTCATGTTCAGTCCCCCAACGCTGGAGACGAATATTCGCGCAAGGCTGGTTGTAGGCAAAGTCGGGATTTTGTGAAAGCATGGATGCATGCGGGCGCGAAAAGCCCGATCTGTCGCCGGTCCGTTCGACAGTCACGAAAAAATGTTGGGGGAGACCATGATCGCTTTTGCGCGTGCAGGTCTGTTCGGCCTGGCTTTTCTGGCGGGCCTTTCCTGCCTCGCGGGGGGCGGCGCCATCACGCCGGCATCCGCCGCAGGCTATCCGGATCACCCGGTGCGATGGTTGATCGGCTTTCCCGCCGGCGGCCCGGTCGATACCGTGGCGCGGATCATGAGCCAGGCGCTGTCGGAACATCTGGGCCAGCAGTTCGTGGTGGAGAACCGCGGCGGAAGCGGCGGCAACATCGCGACCGAGGCCGGGGTCAACGCGACGCCGGACGGCTATACGCTGATGTTCAGCGGCGCCAACAACGCGATCTCAGCCTCGCTCTACAAGAAACTGCCGTTCGATTTCATCCGCGACACCGTGCCGGTCGCGTTCTTCACGCAGGTGCCGAATCTCCTGGTGGTGTCGAACGCCCTGCCGGTCAAGACCGTTCAGGAGCTGATCGACTACTGCAGGCAAAATCCCGGCAAGCTGTCCTATGCCTCCTCGGGCAACGGCACCACGCTGCACATGTCGGCGGAACTGTTCAAGGCGATGACCAAGTGCGACATGCTGCATGTGCCCTATCGCGGGTCGGCGGCCGCCTTTCCCGACGTCATCTCCAACAAGGTGCAGCTGATCTTCGACAATCTGCCGACCGCGATGGCGCAGGCGAAGAGCGGCAGCGTGCGTGCGCTCGGCGTCACCTCGCCGCAGCGCTGGCCCAGCCTGCCTGACGTTCCCGCGGTCGCCGAGACCGTGCCGGGCTACGAGGCGTTTGTCTTCTACGGCATGTCCGCGCCGAAGGGCACCCCGCCCGAGATCGTCGCGACCCTCAACAAGGCGGTGAACGAGGTGCTGAAGGATCCGAAACTGATCGCGCGGTTCGCGACGCTTGGCGGCGTCCCGAAGCCGATGACGCCCGAGGGCTACGGCAAGCTGATCGCCGAGGAGACCGAGAAATGGCGCAAGGTGGTCGCGTTCGCCGGCGTTTCGGTGGAATAGAGATCAACACTCAAAAAATACCAACCAAGAAGAAAACGGAAACCCCATGATTGCCTTTTTACGCGCTGCCTGTTTCAGCCTCGCCTGTCTTTCAAGCCTTATAGCCGGGATCGCGCCGTCCTCCGCCGCCGACACCTATCCCAGCCGGCCGGTGCGCTGGCTGATCGGGTTCGCCGCCGGCGGCCCGGTCGACATCGTGGCGCGCATCATGAGCCAGTGGCTGTCGGAGCATATGGGCCAGCAGTTCGTGGTGGAAAATCGCGCCGGAAGTGGCGGCAATATCGCGGCCGCCGCCGCGATCAATTCGCCGCCGGACGGCTACACGCTGCTGTTCGTCGCGCCCAACAACGCGATCTCGACCTCGCTCTACAGGCATCTCTCCTACGATTTCATCCGCGACACCGCGCCGGTGGCGAGCATCATGCAGCTCACCAACATGCTGGTGGTGTCGAACGCCATGCCGGTGAAGACCGTCCAGGAGCTCATCGACTACTGCAAGGCCAATCCCGGCAAGATCTCCTATGCCTCGTCCGGCAACGGTACCTCGGTGCACATGTCGGCGGAACTGTTCAAGGCGATGACCAAATGCGAGATGGTGCATGTGCCCTATCGCGGATCGGCGATCGCCTTTCCGGACATCATCTCCAACAAGGTGCAGCTGATTTTCGACAATCTGCCGTCGGCGCTGGAACAGTCGCGCTCCGGCACCGTGCGCGCGCTGGGCGTCACCTCGCCGCAGCGCTGGCCCAGCCTGCCCGATGTTCCCGCCATCGCCGAAACCGTGCCGGGCTTCGAATCGGTCGGCTTCTACGGCATCTCCGCACCCAAGGGCACGCCGCCCGAAATCGTCGACGCCCTGAACAAGGCGGTCGGCGAGGCGCTCAGGGATCCCAAGCTGGTCGAACGGCTCTCCGCCGTCGGCGGCATCCCCAAGCCGATGACCCCGGCCGAATTCGGCAGGCTGATATCGGACGAGACCGAGAAGTGGCGCAAGGTGGTCGAATTCGCCGGGGTTTCGGTGGATTGAGCGGCGAACCGTTTCCCGTCGTCATTGCCGGGCTCGACCCGGCATTGCCGGATCGCGGCCGTCCCTGTAAACGGTGCCGGCACCGTTGCCGGCCGTCTCATAAGGGCCGCTCGCGGCGGGGCCTGTAGCTCAATGGTTAGAGCCGGCCGCTCATAACGGTCTGGTTGCAGGTTCGAGTCCTGCCGGGCCCACCAGTAAATCAATGGGTTAGGCGGTAATCCTCGATTGCCCCGCTGAGCCACCGCACCAGAAACGCCCGCCTCTGTCCGTCGTGGCCGAGGTTCAGTGCCAAGCAAGCTAATGTTCCTTGCCCGATCAGACTACGGTCTCTGCCTTCACATCGTAGAATCGGCGGCCTTTTCGCGCGAAACGGCAAAACAGCTATATTCAATTCTATGGTCGAACGGCCCAGCAACGGTCGGCCATGCCATCTTTGGCACCGCTCGCCCCTTAAGCCCGCCCTGCCCCGAAGATCGGAAATCGCGACGTTAAGCGGAGGCATTCATCAGCGCCGTTACATGTTCGACGATCTGTGGATCGCGCAGAGCACTTGACGGCTTTAGGAGATGGGTCACTTCGCTCATAATCTGATGCACCGTTGCATCCTCCGAAGCGACCCGCTGCAACGCGGAGTTAAAGTCCAGGCGTCGGCGGAAATCGTTCGGACGCTGCCCGCGCGTCTTCTCAAAGACGAAATCGCTCTCCGCCACGGCCCACGGCGCGGCCAGCAAGTCCTGAATCGCCGCAAAGAAGGATGACGCCAGCCCCTTGAACGGATCGGCTTTGAGAGCCCGCGCTTCGATCAGCCGTCTCAAGACACATACTTCCTGCGCGACCACGCTCATTCCCTGGCCAAACGCCGGATTGAATTGGCAGATCACATCGCCGAGCGGCAGCAGACGGTCTGGAAAACGGTCCAGCGGCTCAAAATGCCGGCGAAGGCTGCAGGGAAAGCCGAACCGGTAAATCGGTCCGACAGAAATTGCGTCCTCGATCGCGTCATGAATCGTGCGCGTTCGCAAGGTGCCGGCAAATGCGACAAAGTCCGCAACACTTTCGGGCATGGGTTCTCCGTGCATGCCGGTCAAATTGACTTGCCAGCGATTGTTCTCGACTGGCACGAGTAACCCACCGCGGCGGCTTTGGATGGAAGGCCGATGGAGCACGGCACGCCAGTCACGTGGCGCATTAGACGGAATCTCGAACATGCCGGTTGCGTAACGCAGGTCGATGCCGATTTCCGTCTCCTCGGGCCTGGGGAAACCGAGCCTGTCCAGTAATGCGAGGGTCAATGCGCCGCGCGACGATGCGTCGACGATAAAGTCGGCTGCAAGCTCGTTGCTTCGCTCCATCGCTTCGTCGTAGCGAACCCCGATCGCTGCGGCATGGTCAGCCGATTCCAGCAATTGAGTGACGCGGCAACGCGATTTCAGGGCGATGTTGTCTTGACGTTCGACCAAGCGCCTTACGACAAATTCCACGAGTGGTCGCGTCATGCACAAATAGTCGAAACCCAGATCGCGCCTCGGAAACGGATCGAAGCCGGGCATTTCAAGCAGAGATTGAGAGCCGACCCGCACCCGAACCGCGCCCGCATGTTCAAGTTCTGTTTCCAATTCGGGGAAGAATTCAATCAGCGCGTCGAGGCCGCCTCTGAGCAGAACATGAATTTGGCGGGCCTGGGGCGTGCCACTACGCACGATCGGCTCGGAAGGCAAGGCGTCACGCTCAAGCACAGTAACGGCTTCAAAGTACGACGACAAAGCCTTCGCGGCGACGAGACCACCAATGCCAGCTCCGACCACTATCGCGTGTCGTCCGAGTAGTCCTGGCATGCCCATTCCCCGCTAAAGTGCGTCGAACCTTTCGTCGGCAGTTGACATAAGTCATGATCGTCGAGTGGTCTTGGACCGGAGGGAAGGCCGGCTTGGACTAAAGTGCCCTGTTTGCTAGACTGCGCGGAGCGGTCCGTATCGGCCCTTTCAGCAGGATGGCTGATGGTGACATCGACGCCAGGCTACACAGTCGTTCGGTTCTCGAGCCGCGCCTTGCCGGAAGAAGGACGAGGCAAGACGCTCGAGGAACTGCATGAGCGTGGCCTCCTGCCGACCAAGTTTATTCGTTACGGCGACGTTGTGCCGAGGGTTGATCTTGTCAACCGCACAATGCCCGGGCTCCGCATTCTGACGGCGAGCTATACGAGCATCCGCCGCGAGGGCGTGCGGCAAGAAGGTGACCTCCTCTATCTCTGCATGACCCTGACCGGGACGACCGTGGGAAGCCGGGGCGGGCGCGAGATGATTCTCAGTGACGGGGATGCCGTGCTGATGACGAACGAGGAGGCCACCTGGGCCATGACCTCGCCCTCATCCGTCAACATCGCTGGAATACGCGTGCCCCGACCTGCAATTGCGCCGCTTGTTCCCAAGCTCGAAAATACAACGATGCGGCGCATAGCGAGGGATACAGGCGGGCTGAGGCTCCTGAGAAAATATCTCGACGTCGTCGCCGACGATGAGGCGTTGGCGGCGCCCGCCTCGCAGCGCCTCATCATCAGCCACTTCTATGATCTCGTCGCGCTGGCACTTGGGGCGAACAGCGACGCCAAGGCGCTTGCCGCGGACAGAACCGTGGGCGCGGTCCGGCTGGCAGCGATCAAGGCCGATATCGTCGCCCATCTCGATAACGGCAATCTGAACGCGACGATTGTCGCGACCCGCAATCGCGTGACGGTGCGCTATCTGCACAAGCTGTTCGAGAGCGAGGGCATCACCTACTCGGAGTTCGTACTCGGCCAGCGCCTGGCGCGGGCCTATTGTCTTCTGAGAAACCCGCTGCATTCGCGCCGCGCGATCAGCACGATCGCCTTCGAGCTCGGCTTCAATGATCTCTCGTACTTCAACAGGGCGTTTCGCCGGCGCTACAATGTTACACCATCCGAGATCAGGGCCGGCGCGGGGACGAAATGAGCTCGGGTCCCGAGACCGGCTCGATGTTTGGCCGCTCAAACATCCTTTCGCCGGCACCGCCTATGCGCCAGCCGTGTCAGGCCATCCCGGAAAGCGAACGTCGGCCTCCTGCCCATAACGGTCTGGTTGCAGGTACGAGTTCTGCCGGGCCCGCCAGCATTTTCACCCAGATTCGACGACCGTCGCAGGAGCGGCTGGATTTGGGTCGGTCAAACCCTATTTCGTCGTCGCGTTGCGCGCCATGAACGCCTGTGGGGTTCCGTCCTTCTGGTCGACGAAGATGATGTCCATCGGATCCCGCTGTGGCGTGTCGATCGACAGGAATACCACGGGATGGTCGAACAGTTTCGGCATCGCGTGAACCGTGCCGCGTTCGAAGAACAGGAGCTGGCCCGGCTTGAATTCCGCTTCCGTCGCGGGGTCCTTCATCCAGAACGTCCCCCGCCCCGAGAACACGTAGAGATATTCGTCGCAGGTGGCGTGATAGTGCGCCGGCGTCGGGCGATAGACGCGGAACACCCGGGAGCTCGCCTGTTCGCGGTTGGTCAGATATTCGTCGACCAGCAAAGTCGCTGCGGATTGCGGAAATGCGCCGGCGATCGCGCCGATGTCGAAACGTCCCGTCGCCACGGATTCATCTGGCATGGAGATCTCCTGTTAACTTCGGCAGCGCCCGGGTCAGTCGTAAGCCCTGATCAGCGCCTGCGTTCCATCACGAAGGCCGCCGCGCTCGGCGATCACGCCATATTGTTTCAAGGCGGTCTGCAGCCCCTTGAGGTCGAGACCGGCAGCATTGGCCTCCTCGCTGGCAATGGTCAGGTCCTTGATCAGATGCTCGACGAAGAATCCAGCGGCGAAATCGCGGTCGACCATCTTCGGTCCGAGGTTGTTGAGGAGGAAGCTGCCCGCAGCGCCGGTGCCGATCGATCCCAATACGGCGCGGGGATCGAGGCCCACGCGGCCGGCATAGGCCAGTCCTTCGGAAACCCCGAGCATGGTGCCGGCGATCACGATCTGGTTGGCGAGCTTGGTGTGCTGGCCCGCGCCGGGACTGCCCTGGCGGCGGATGTTGGTGCCCATCAATTGCAGCACGGGCAGCACGGCCTCGAAATCGGCCGCCTCGCCGCCGACCATGATCGAGAGCTTGGCGTCGCGCGCCCCGACGTCCCCGCCCGAGACCGGGGCGTCGAGGGCGCGCAATCCCTTCGCCTTGGCCGCCGCCGCGATCCGCACCGCGAGCGAGGGACTCGACGTCGTCATGTCGATCAGGATCGCGCCCGGCGCCGCGCGCGCCAGGATTCCGCCCTGCCCAAGATAAATCTCTTCCACATCGCGCGGCAGCCCGACCATGGTGATGACGATTTTGGCTTGCGACGCGGCGGCGCCGGCATCGTCATGCCATGCCGCGCCACGCGCGATCAGCCCCTCGGCCCGCGTTCGGGTCCGGTTGTAGACATGGAGCGGATGGCCGGCGCTCAGGACATGGCCCGCCATATGCGCGCCCATCATGCCCAGCCCAATGAAGGCGACCGGTGTTTTCACGTCAGTCTTTTTGGTATCGGTCATGGCTTGTTCCCTGGATCCGTCCTGCCCCGCAACAGCGAGCGTATGTACATGGGGGATAGCGGCTGGCGCTCGGCGACGACGCCGAACGGCGCGAGCGCGTCATTGACGGCGCTCGGCACGGCGCCGGTCGCGCCCATGACGCCACCCTCCGACATGCCCTTGCTGCCCGTCAGCGTCTTTTTGTTCGGCGTATGCTGCGAGATCACCTCGATCGGCGGAATCTCGACGGCGGTAGCGAGAAGGTAGTCGGCGAAACTGCCGGAGCGGTTCTGGCCGTTCTCGTCATAGACGACTTCCTCGAGCAGCGCGCCGCTGATGCCCATCGCGATCGCACCGTGCTGCTGCCCCCGCACGACCAGCGGATTGAGCACGGTTCCGCAGTCCTCGACCACGAGATAACGCTCGATCGCGACCTTGCCGGTCTCCACATCGACGCAGGCTTCGCAGACATGCATCGAGTTGGAAAACGTCATCGGCGGCGGATCGTAGGCCCGATGCGCCTCGAGGCCGGGCTCCATCCCCGGCGGCAGCCGCAACGGATCGAGATAGGCGACGCGCGCGACATCGACGAGCAACAGGCCGGCGTCTGTCCACTCGCCGCCGAGCCTGCGCTCGACGCGCGAGGCGTTGAGCCGCAACTCGCCGCTGCTGTTGAGCCCGAGCAAGGTTGCGGCGATGGTCAGGACCTTGTCACGCAGCGTCTGCGCCGCGCTCAGCAATACGCTGCCGCCGGCCGTGCCGCCGCGCGCGCCGCGGCTGCCCATTCCATAAGGCGCGGTATCGGTATTGCCGAGGTGAATCCGTACCTCGTTCGGATCGATGCCGAGCTGCTCCGCGACCACTTGGGCAAATGTGGTCTCGTATCCCTGCCCCGACGCCATCAGGCCGACGGAGGCGTTCACCGCTCCCGAGGGCTCGATCTTGACCCAGCCGGATTCATGGCCGGAGCCGGGAATGCCCGCGGCCTTGTAGAAGGCCGAGCCGTAAGTGGTGGATTCGACGACGCAGCACAGGCCGACGCCGCGATAGACGCCGCGGGCGCGATCGGCCGCCTGCCGCGCGCGGAACGCCGCAATGTCGAAGACCTCCAGCGCGCGTTCGAAGGCCTCGTGCGGCGTGACGTCTTCCAGCAATAGCCCCGTCAGCATCGAATAGGGCAGATCTGCCGGACCCAGCATGTTGACGCGTCGCACCTCGACCGGATCGAGCGACAGCTTGCGCGCGATCGCTTCGATCGTGCCTTCCATCACCCAGCTCGTGATCGCCATCGGCGCGCGCATCGGTCCGTTGCCGCATTTGTTGGTGAGCGCGACCTTGATGTCATAGGCGTAATTGGAGACGCGGTAGGGGCCGGTCAGGATCATCGCGACCACGCGCGCCAGGTAATTCGCGGGATAAAAGCAATAGGCGCCAAAATCCTCGACGATCTCGAGCTCGAGCGCGAGAATTCGCCCCTTCGCGTCCACCGCCGCGCGGGTTCGCGCCACGTCCTCGCGCGCGTGGCTCGCCGCTATCAGGTTCTCGGCCCTGTCCTCGCGCCAGCGCACCGGACGGCGCAATTCGCGGGCCAGCGCGGCCACCGTCAGTTCCTCGCGGTAGAGCGCGATCTTCTGGCCGAAGGCGCCGCCGATATCCGGGCAAATAACCGTGACCTGCGCCTCATTCAGCCGCATGCGCGCGGCGAGCTGCGTCCTGAACGGATGCGGCACCTGGTTGCCGATATGCATGGTCAGATGCCGCCGGCCCGCGTCCCACACGGCGCAGCAGCCGCGCGTTTCGATCGGCGCGTGGGTCTGGCGCTGCTGGTGGAACGCGGCCTCGACCACGATCTCGGCTTCCGCGAAGCTGCGGCCGGGGTCGCCAGCCGTAAAACTCTGGTGCGAGATCAGATTGTCCGGTAGGGCGTCGTCAACCAGCGGCGCACCCGCCGCGAGCGCGTGGGAAAGATCGGCCACCGCATCGAGTTCGTCATAGTCGATGTTCACGAGCTCGGCGGCGTCTTCCGCGAGGTAGCGGTCCCGCGCGACGATGCACAGCACGGGATCGCCGATGAAACGGACCTTGTCGATCGGCAGCGTCGAAAATTCGACCGGGCGCAAGCCTTCGATCGGCGGCGCCATGCGCGACGGCGTGGTCCATTCCGCGAGTTCGCGCCCGCCGACGACGGCGACGACGCCCTCGGCCCGGCGCGCGGCTTCGATGTCGATCGACCGTATCCGCGCATGCGCGTGCGGCGAGCGGACGAAATGCGCGTGCAAGGCACCCGGCACCACGACATCGTCGAGGTAGCGGCCCTGGCCGGTGACGAAGCGATAGTCCTCGCGGCGCAGCAGTGCCTTGCCGATGATGCGCGTTTCGCTCATGTCGGGCCGCCCTCGCGCCGCCGAGCCGCGGCTTTCGCTATCGCCGCGACGATGTTGTGGTAGCCGGTGCAGCGGCACAGGTTTCCGGACAGCGCGTCGCGGATCTCCGCGTCGCTCGGATCGGGATTTTCGGCAAGCCACGCTTCCATGGTCACGACGATACCGGGCGTGCAGAAGCCGCATTGCAGCCCGTGCTCCTCATGCAGGGCCTGCTGCACCGGCGACAAGGCGCCGTCGCCGCCGAACGCCTCGATGGTCGTTATTTCGTGGTTTTGCGCCTGGACCGCATAGGTCAGGCAGGCGCGCGCCGGGGCGCCGTCGAGCAGGGTGGTGCAGGCGCCGCAGACGCCATGCTCGCATCCGACATGGGTTCCGGTCAGCCCGCAGTCTTCGCGGAGCACATCGGACAACAGCCGGCGCGGCTCGGCGAACAGGCGATATTGCGTCCCGTTGATCTTCAGCACGATGGGAACGGGATCGAATTCGCTCACGATGCACGCTCCGCAATCCGGTCAAGCGCCTGGTCGACGGCTTCCCGCGTCAGCGCCGCGACCAGCTCCTTGCGAAACTCAACCGGGATACGCTCGTTGTCCTCGATCTCGACGGCGTCGGCGACCATGGCGCCGACTCGCGCGGACCAGTCTTTCGACAGCGACTTCGACAGCGACTTGGCGAGATCGCCGGCCACCAGTTGCTCGGCGCGGACCGGCACCGGGCCGATGCCGCCGATCGCCAGCCGCAAGCCCGCGATCGCGTCATCTGCTCCACGCGCGAGCGTCGCCGCGACGGAAACGATGGCGAAATCGCCCGCCCGGCGGTTGAACAGACGGAAACCCCAGCCTTCTTGCGGCGGCGAAGGCGGCACATGAATCGCGACCAGCAACTCGTCCGGGTCCAGGATCGTGGTGAAGATCGACAGGAAGAAATCGCGCGCGGGGACCATCCGGATCCCTCTTGCGGAATGGATTTCCATCTCGGCATCGAGCGCGAGCGCTACAAGCGGCAATTGCGCCGCGGGATCGGCATGCGCCAGGCTGCCGCCGATCGTGCCGCGCTTGCGGATGGCGTAATGCCCGATGGTTTCGGCCGCATGCGCGAGCATCGGACAGGCGCTCCTGATCATCTCGCTCCTGGCCAGCGCATCATGGCGTACCAGCGCGCCGATCCGGAGCCGGCCATCCCGGTTGGCGATGCCGCCGAGTTCATTGACGCGGTTGATGTCGATCAGCCGTTCCGGCCGCGCCAGCCGCATGTTCAGCATCGGCGCCAGACTCTGTCCGCCGGCGATCAGCTTGGCGTTGTCGTTCCAGGCGGCGAGACTCTGCAACACTTCCTGCAACGTCGCCGGCGCTTCGTAGGAGAACGCGCCGGGCTTCATGGCGAGGCGCTCTCCAGCAGCGTCATCCCCGTCGCCTTGTCGAACAGGTGCAGCCGCTCGGCGACGAGACCGAGCTCGATGCTGGCACCCTCCTGGTATCGCGCCTCCTTGTCGACGCGCACATAGACATCCCGGCCTTCGACCTTGAGGCCGATGAACCGGTCGGAGCCGACCGGCAGGACCGAATCCACCACGCCGGACAGCGCCATGCCCGGCCCGGCTTCGCCCGCGGGGCAAACGTCTTCCGGCCGCAATCCCAATACCAGCTCCTGCCCCTCCCGCGCCGCGACGCGCGCGGCAAGCTTCGGCGGCAGCGTGATCGCCAGATCTCCGCGCCGGAACACTGGAGAAGCGCCGCCGCGCTCGATCGTCCCCTCGAGATAGTTGATCGCGGGATTGCCGAGAAAGGAGGCTACGAACATGTTGCGCGGTCGCTCGTAGACGTCGTCGGGATTGCCGATCTGCTGGATCACGCCGTCCTTCATGACCACGATCCGGTCGGCAAGCGTCAGCGCCTCGGCCTGGTCATGGGTGACATAGACGAAGGTCGTTTGCATGGCGTTGTGCAGGTGCTTGATCTCGGCGCGCATCGAGATTCGCAGCGCGGCATCGAGATTGGATAACGGCTCATCCATCAGGAAGACGGCCGGCTGGCGCACCATCGCCCGCCCGAGCGCCACGCGCTGGCGCTGCCCGCCGGAAAGCTGGCTCGGGCGGCGGGTCAGGAGATGACTGATTTCGAGCTTGGCGGCGGCGTCGCGGACCCGACGGTCGATCTCGGCCGCGGCGACTTTCCGCATGCGCAGGCCGAAGGCGATGTTGTCGTAGACCGATTTGTGCGGATAGAGAGCGTAGCTCTGGAACACCATCGCGACGTCGCGCTCGTGCGGCGGCAGGGCGTTGACGATCTGGTCGTCGAACCACAATTCGCCCTCGGTGACGTCCTCCAGCCCCGCGATCATGTTCAGCGTCGTGGATTTGCCGCAGCCGGACGGGCCGAGCAGGACGACGAACTCCTTGTCGCGAATCTCGAGCTTGAGATCGTCGACGGCAGTGACGTCGCCGGCGTACCGCTTGGTGACCGACTTGAACTCGATCCGCGCCATCGTGTCGGCCTCCCTCAACCCTTGACCGCGCCGGCGGTGAGGCCCGACACGATGTAGCGCTCGAACACGAGCGCAAGAATGACCGGTGGAATGATCGCAAGCACGCCGGCGGCATTGATGAATGAAAAGCTGATCGTGAAGTCGGAGGTGAACGACGCCACCACGATCGGCAGGGTTTGCGAAGCGGTCGTCTGCGTGAACATCAGCGCCAGCAGGAATTCGTTCCAGCTCGCCAGGAACGCGAACAGGATCACCGCCACCAGCGAGGGGCGCGCCAGCGGCAGATAGACCCGCGTCAGCGTCTGCAGCCTGGAACAGCCGTCGACCCGCGCCGCCTTGTCGAGTTCGTCGGGCAGCGATTCGAAATAACTGACCAGGACGAACACCGAGAACGGCACGGTGACCGCCAGATAGGTAATGATCAGCGACCAGATGTTGTCGAGCAGGCCGAGATTGCGGATGAAGAGGAAGAACGGCACCACCAGCGCGATATCGGGAATGACCCGCGTCGCAAGGATAGTGTAGATCGACGCCTGCCGGCCGCGAAAATGGATCTTGGCCATCGCATAGGCCGCCGGCACGCCGACCAGAAGGTTGAGCGCCACCACCGCGCAGGCCACGATGAAGCTGTTGAGCATCGCCGGCAACAGGTTGCTCGCGGTGGACGGAATGAAGCCGCCGCTGGCGGGATCGCGGGCCTTTCGCGTCTCATAGGTGACGGTCTTGTCTCTCGCCGTGAAGATCGCGGCGAAGTTCTGCGCAGTTGGCGCCTGCGGAATCCAGTGCGGCGGTTTCGAGATGATTTCGTGCTCGCTCTGGAACGAGGACGACACCAGCCAGGCGATCGGCGCGAGCACGTAGCCGAGAAACAGCATCGAGGCGACTGCGAGCGCGAGGCCCCGGCCGACCCGCTTGAACCGGGAATGCGCCCGATAATGACGGACTTCAGCGAGCGGGGTCGCGGTGGTGACGATCGCCATCTCAGATCTTTCGGGCCAGGGCGCGGATGATCGCGTAGGCCAGCGCCAGCGTTGCGAGCGCGAGGATGTAGGCCATGGCCGCGCCGGTGCCGAACGACAGGTTCCGGAACGTCTCGACATAGATCCGCCAGGCCACCACGTGGCTCGCATCGCCCGGGCCGCCTTCGGTCAGGATGAAGAAGAGATCGAAGTGCCGGATCGCCATCATGGTCTCGTACACCACGACCAGCCCGAAGCTCGATTTCAGCGACGGCAGCGTGACGTGGAAGAACCGGCTGATGGCGTTGGCGCCGTCGACCTTTGCTGCCGCATGCAGGTCGGCCGGAATGGTCTTCAGGCCGACCAGCAGCAGAATCGTGGCCAGCGGCACCTCCTTCCAGACGAACGCATTGGCGATCAGCGCCAGCGTCTTGTCGGAATCGCCGAGCCAGACCATGTAGGAATTGATGAAGTCGAGCTGGTAGAGCAGCCCATTGAGCGCGCCATAGTTGGAATCGTAGATCCACTTCCACATCAGCGCGTTGGCGACGTAGGGAATGGCCCACGGCACCAGCAACACGGCGCTGAGCACGCGCCGTCCGGGAAATTCCTCGTTGAGCAGCAGCGCGACCAGCAGCGCAAGCACCGAAACGGCGACGACGCAAAGCACGGCGAAGAAGGCGGTGCGCTCGACCGCATACCAGAACTGCGGATCGGACAGGACGGTGACGTAGTTGTCGAGCCCGACGAACGGCGTTCGCCCCGGGCGCGTCAGCTTCACCGAAAACAGGCTGATGTAAAACGAATACAGGATCGGAAAAACTGCGACCGCCATCAGCACCACGGCGAGCGGAGCCACGAACAGGAAGGCCGCGCGCTCGTCGTAGGTCAGGGGCCCGCGAAGCCGTGGCTTCGCGGCAGCGACATTTGTCGTCATCGAGGTGGCCTCGGCTCGGCGTCAGCTCTGCTTCTTCAGCTCGGTCCACTTCGCAGCCGAAGTGTTCAACGCCTGCTCGACCGTGACCTTGCCCATGATGGCCTGCTGCCACGCGGTGCCGTTGATATCGTTCCACTCGCCGAACCAGGGCGTCACGACATCCTTCTTGCGCGCCAGCGACTGCTGCTTGCCGATCAGATCGACGTCGCCATAGGAGGCATAGGCGGCCCTGATCTCCGGATCGCTGAACAGGGATTTGATGCCGAAGCCGGAGCCGACATCCTTGAACAGCATCTTCTGGAACTTGTACTCGCCGTCGGCCTTGCCGCCGAACCATTCCATCAGCTTCACGGTGTTTTCCGCGCGGGTGGCATCGGCCTGTGCGCGGGGCGTCATGCCGTAGAAGCGCATCCAGCCCACCGTCGCGTGCGAGCCCTTCTCGCCGGCGGGCATCAGCGCGATCTTGGCGTTGCCGGCGATCTTGCTTTGCGCCGGATCGTTCAGCGTCCGCAGGCGGTATTTGGGGATCAGTCCGAACGCATGCTCGCCGGAGGAGAAGGCCTTGAGCACGGCGAGCTCACCGCTCTCCACGCAGGACGGCGAAAGGATCTGCTGCTTCTGCACGGCATCGACCAGCCAGCGCAGCGCGGGGGCAGCGCCCGCGGCCGGGTCCTGCATCACGGCGTTGCCCTTGTCGTCGACGAAACGGCCGCCATTCGAATAGACCATCGCCGTCATGAACTCGATCAGCCAGCTTTCCTGCGCCATCGAGATCAGCACCGGCCATTGCGCCAGACCCTTGTCCTTGATGGTCTTGGCCTGGCTCGCGACTTCGGCCCAGCTCTGCGGCGGCGTCTTGATGCCCGCCTTGTCGAGCATCTCGGCGTTGTAGATGAACGCCATATAGTCGCTGTAATAGGTATTGCCGTATTGCTTACCCTTGTAGGTCATGGAGTCGACGCAGAACTGGTCGACGTCCGAATTGTCGGTGAGCGACTTGTACTGGTCGACCGGCGCGATCCACCCTGCTTCCGCCCATTCGGGCAGCCAGCTGTCGGATACCCACAGCGTGTCGATCGGCGCCTTGCCGATGAATTTGGTGATCATGCTTTCGCGATATTGCGCCCAGGGACTGTTGCTGTAGGCAACCTTGATCCCGGTTTTCGCCTCGAATGCGGCGATATGGCTTTTCACGGTGTCGACCGCGGCCGACCAGGTCGCGAAGTTGACCGGTTCGGCGGCGAGCGCCGGGCCGGCCCGGCCCGCCACGCTCGCAGCGCCGAGCCCCAACGCGGCAGTCTTTAGAAAATTACGACGGCTGACAGCTTGAAATGTGGACACGACGGTCATCTCCCGTGATCTGCTCGGTGGCACCTGTTCGATCGGCTTCTTGCGTCCGGATTTTTCAAGAGCCTAGCACCCCTCCCTTAAGTCGTAAACTGACGACTTAAGGGAAATCGCGAAAATCATCGCGCCGTCCGCCGGGGCAATTTGACGACGTCGTCCTCGAAGGCCCGCGCTGCGGCCGCCATCGCGGCAAATCCGGTCACGAACAGCCGCACATGTAGGGCCACCACACGCTCTTCGAGAATTTGCTGGCTCGCTCCGTAAATGTGACGCCGGATGGCGAAATGTGAGACCGCTCCGTGCAGCGCATAGCCCATCTCGTGCAGCAGCACCCGATCGCTCGGCAGCCCCACTTTTAGCGCTTGGGCGGTCTCGGCCACGACGGTTTCCAGCAGCTCATGGACGATCGCGTCGTTGTAATCAGGAGCCATCTTCGCTTCCGCCAGGGATGCGTAAAGAAACAGCCGCAGCCATTTGCGCGTCAGCACCGTGGAGTAGTAGGCGCGATAGAAATCAACCAGGCGCGCCTCGATCGGCCGCGTGCGATCCTTCAACTGAACGAGCCACACCGCCTTGAACGGCGAAACGATCGCCTCATGATAGACCTCATCGAGCAAGGCCGCCTTGGAGGGGAAGTAGCGATAGAGCAGGCGCTGAGCGACGCCGCACGCTGCGGCCAGAGCTCGCGTCTGCGCCGTCAGCCCGTACTCGGCGAAAAAATCGATGGCCCGCGCCAGGATCATGGCCCTGCGCTCGGCCGGCGGCATCCGCGCAACCACCGGCGCCTTGCCGGAAGCCTTGTCCTTTGCGCGGACCGGCCGGCCGGCCGGCGTGCCGCTGAGCAGCTTGGATCGCGCGCGCATCGCAGACGCTTCTTTCCCTGTAAATCGTCGTTTGACGACAGATTACATTTGCGCCCGCGCCAAAGCAAGCTAGGCTTACGCGCGTGCTCGTCTTGTTATCCCCACGCCGGAGTCGCATTCGATGATCTACGAACACCGCACCTATCAAATCACGGCCGGCAAGGTGCCGGAATTCCTCAAGATCTACGAGACGACCGGCCTCGCCATCATCACGCGTTACGCGAAGCTGATCGGCTGCTGGACCAAGGAATCGGGCATCCTGAATTCGGTGGTTTTTATCTGGGCCTATGATGATTTCGGCCACCGCACGGCACAGCGGCAAAAGCTCGCGCAGGATCCGGAGTGGCAGAAATTCGTGCCGAGCATCCTGCCCTACCTCGTGCATCAGGAGAGCATATTTCTCAACCCCGCGCCGTTCTCGCCGCACAATTAGAGCGTTTTCGAGCGAAGCCTGTCCCGCACTCGATGCGGGATGGATACCGGTTCGCGTAAAGAAAACGCGTCAAGACAAGAATCCAGAGATTCGGTTCGGATTTCAATCAGAACCGAAGCTCTAGAACGCGCGTATCAACGTGCCTCCTCGAATCCCGCCAGTGCAGCCGTCAGATTCGTTCCGAGAATGTCGGACAAATACCCGCCCTCCTGCACGAACACGGTCGGCAATCCCAGGGCGGCAATTGCCTGACCGATGTGCCGGAATCCGTTCGTGGTCACCGCGAGGCCCGCCAGCGGATCGTGCTCCGACGCATCGAGGCCAAGCGCGACCACCAGCGCGCCCGGCGCGAAAGCCTCGATCATCTCTTTCGCCGTGCCGAGCGCCTGCAGATAGCCTTCGTCGCCGGTGCCGATCGGCAAGGGGATATTGAGATTGGCGCCAAGGCCCGCGCCCGCGCCGCGCTCATGGGCATATCCCCAGACGAACGGATAGAAGCAGGCCGGATCGGCGTGGATCGAAACCGTCAGGACATCGCCCCGTTCGTAGAAGATGCCCTGCGTGCCGTTGCCGTGATGCACGTCGACGTCGAGGATCGCGACACGCTCATGCTTGAGCCGCAGATGGGCGGCCGCGATCGCACTGTTGTTGAGGAAGCAGAAGCCGCCGGCTAGGTCGCGATAGGCGTGATGGCCCGGTGGACGACAGAGCGCGTAGGCCGCACCCTCGCCGTCCAGCACCAATTGAGCGGCGGTCACTGCGACATCCGTCGCGGCGCAGGCGGCAGCCCAGGTGCCGGGCCCGATCGGACAGGCGGTGTCGACGGTATGCCAGCCGAGACGGCCGACGATATGCGCAGGATAAGTCCCGGCGTTGCGAACGGGGTGCATGTTGGCGATCATCTCCGAGCCGGCATCGCCGAGCGCGGACCAGGCCTCCCACGCTTCCGCAAGAAAGCCGAGATATTCCGCGCTGTGGATTCTCGCCCGCGGCCCCTGTCCGAACACGGTGGGTTCCACCAGCCGATGCTTGCCGGCCTTCAGTCCCGCCAGCAGCCGGTCCGCGCGCTCAGGCTGTTCGGTCGTGCGTTTGACGACGCCACGAACCAGGAAGAATTGAGGATCGTGGCTGCGATGCAGCTCGGTACAGACAGCTTTCACTCAACGGCTCCAGCGGTGATGCAAGACGGACGCGCTTGAACCGAAAATAACCCAATCGAGTCGTTATCAAAGCAAAAATCGGGTCAGGTGCGCGGGCTTCGGAGGATTTGCGTCGTCGGAGATCGCGTAGCAGGATGTACTTCGCAGTCTCGAAGTTCTCTCCAAATCGGAAAAACGGCAATTCCCATGAATGACCTCTTCAGCAACGCCCAGCAGATCCGCAAGCCGGCCGTGGCGTCCAAAGGCGGCATTGTCGCCGCGCAATCGCGAAAGGCGGCCGAGATCGGCGCCGGCGTGCTCGCGGCGGGCGGCGACTGTATCGACGCCGTGATCGCGACCACGTTCGCGCTCGGGGTGCTGGAACCCTGGATGAGCGGTCTCGGCGGCGGCGGGGCGATGGTGCTCTATCGCGCCCGCGAGAACCGTTACGAGGTGATCGACTACGGCATGTGCGCGCCCTTGAGCCTGCGCGTGGAGGACTATCCGCTGAGCGGCGCCGGCACCGCTTCCGATCTCTTTCCCTGGGCGCGGGTGAAGGACGACCGCAATCTGCACGGTCCCGGCTCGGTCGCCGTACCCGGCGTGGTCGCGGGCATGGAGGAAGCGCATCGCCGCCACGCCAGGATGTCGTGGCGGGAATTGCTTGCGCCCAGCATCGAACTCGCCGGCGACGGGCTCGCGGTGGACTGGTGGACCACGCTGATGATTGCCAGTTGCGCCGCCGATCTGCGGCGTTATCCCGCCAGCGCCGCAGCTTATCTTGTCGACGGTCTGCCGCCCAGCGCGCCATGGGGGATCAAAGACAGCGTATGCCTGCCGCGGGATCGGCTGAAGGCGACGCTGTCCTGTCTCGCGGCGGAGGGCGCGCGCGATTTCTACCAGGGCGATCTCGCCCGCAGCATCGCGTCCGACGTGCAGGCGGGCGGCGGCACGCTGTCGGTTGCGGACCTCGCGTCCTTCCGCGCCCATTTGCGCAAGCCGCTGGTGATCCCCTATCGCGGCGGCACCGTTCATGCGACGCCGGAGCTCACCTGCGGACCGACGCTGGCGCATACCTTGCGCCTCCTCCAGCAGAAATTGCAGCCCGGCCGCGGCGGGCCGGACGCCGCCGCCTACGCCGAATATGCGCTGGCGCTGCAATCGGCCTACCGCGAACGGCTGACCGACATGGGCGATGCCGACGGCCGGCGCGCGCTCGGCGCCGAGCACCTGGCGCCAAGCTGCACCACGCATTTCTCGGTGGTGGACCGCGAGGGCAACATGGCGGCGGTGACGCAAACCCTGTTGTCGACCTTCGGCTCGAAGTTCGTGGCTCCGCAGAGCGGCGTCACCATGAACAACGGCATCATGTGGTTCGATCCGACGCCCGGTGGCCCCAATTCGCTTGCCCCCGGCAAGCGCTGCCTGACCAATTACACGCCGGTGCTGGCGGAGGCCGCCGATGGACGGCGGCTCTCAGTCGGCGCCTCGGGCGGACGGCGCATCCTGCCGGCGGTGACGCAGATACTGTCCTTCGTGATGGATTACGGCATGGATCTGGAGGCTGCGATCCACACCCCGCGCATCGACGCCAGCGAGGGCCCTGTCGTGATCGGCGACGTCCGCCTGCCGGTACCGATACGGGAAAGCTTGAGATCGCGTTTCGACTACGAGGAAGCGCGCGTGCAGACCTTTCCGATGAAGTTCGCCTGCCCGAGCGTGGTGCTGCGCGACGGGACGACCAACAGCGGCGCCACCGAGATCGCCCAGCCCTGGGGCGACGCGGTCGCGGAGGGATAGCCGATTTCGACTGTTCCAGGGTGAAACCATCGGGCGGGGTGAAACGTACCAGCAGGGTTCATGGAGCCTCCTGATGCGCGCCATCGCCCTGCTCGCCTGCTTACCGTCGCCCACGCCGGCGATGCTGTCACCGCCGCGCAAGGCGTCATCCGCGCCCATGAACAGGCGTTCAGCCGCGACGATGCGGCGGCGGCCTATTCCTACGCGGCGCCCGCGATCCACGAGCTGTTCCCGCAGGCCGACATCTTCATGTCGATGGTCCAGCGCAGCTATGCCCCGGTCTACCGCCACAAGAATTTCGAATTCGGCGAGGCGCGGGTGGAAGGCGGCTGGATCGCGCAACGCGTCCACATCGTGGACGAAAACGGCGAGGCCTGGGAGGCGCTCTATACGCTGGAGCAGCAGCCCGACGGCACTTTCAGGATCACCGGCTGCGAGCTGCTGAAAGCGGGCCAGGCGGTGTAAGGCGCCTCACGCCAGCGCCAGCCGGCTCCGCGCCCGCAACAACAGCCCCACCATGATGGTGATGTTGAGCGCGTTCCAGCCGAGCCCATTGAGAAACGCCGCGCCGTAGGAGCCCGAGGCGTCGAAGATCACACCGGATACCCAGCCGCCGAAGGACATGCCGACCACGGAGGCGAGGATCACGATGCCGACGCGGGTCGCAGCCTCGCGCGCCGGCATCGATTCGCGCACGATGATGGCATAGCTCGGCACGATGCCGCCCTGGAACAGGCCGAACATCGCCGAGATGATATAGAGCGAGGAGAGGCTGTCGAAGAACAGATAGAACAGGAGCGCAAAGCCCTGCGCCACCGAGCCGATCAGCAGCGTGCGGATGCCGCCGATCTTGTCGGCGAGATAGCCCGAGCCGATGCGGCTGACGATGCCGAACGCCATCATCAGGGACAGCATTTCGGCGCCATGCACCGGGCCGTAGCCGAGGTCGCCGCAATAGGCGACGATATGGACCTGCGGCATCGCCATCGCCACGCAGCAGGCAATGCTGGCGATGCACAAGAGCACCGTCAGCGTATTGGTCGAGAGCTCGAGATCGACCCGCGGCGGCGGCGCGTTGGCGTGATCGCGCAACTTCTCGCCGCCGATCTGGGCGCGCAGCACCAGCAGCAGCAGCGTCATCGCCAGCGCGCAGAAAATGCCGGTGACGACGTGGGTGGTCCGCCAGCCGACGGATTGAATCCCAAAGGTGATCAGCGGCGGCCAGATCGTGCCTGCGATATAATTGCCGCTGGCGACGATCGTGACGGCGAGCCCGCGATAGCGCTCGAACCAGTGCGAGACTTCCGCCATCAGCGGCGCGAAGGTCGCGGAGGTGCCGAGCCCGATCAGGAAATATACCGCATTGAATTGCCACAGCGTGGTGGAAAGCCCGGCGAGGATATAGGCCGAGCCGAGGAAGCCGATGCTGAGCGCCATCGCGGCGACGATGCCGAAACGGTCGGTGATCCGCCCGGTGGCGACGCCGCCGAGGCCGAAACCGACCATGGTGAGAGTAAAGGCCAGCGACACCGCACCGCGCGTGGCGCCGAATTCGGCCTGCACCACCGGCAGCGCGACCACGACCGACCACATGCCGACGCTGCCGATCGATCCGATTGCCAGCGCCAGCGCCAGCCGCACCCAGGCCAGACGGGAGTCCGGGGTGAAATGGGCCGAATCTCTGTGATCGGAGGGGGCGTGCACGGACCACAACTTCGACGCGTCACGCCGCGAGGTCAAGAAACATTGCCGCGATATTAGGCATGCAGAATGCACTGCAACATGGCCAATCCCGTCACTTCGGGACGATGCGGCGGCATTCGGCCTGGAATCTCGCGATTGCCGGCCGCGTCGCGTGCCCGTATCCGCAATTGCGCATCGGAAACGACGGAAAAGCCGCCCGTTAACCCTTTCCTAACCATACACCGGGCAAAAATTGCCCAGTGGAGAAGTTGAGTGTCGTCAGCCGCGTAAAACGGGGGAGTACCCGTGGACGCCAGTGCGGTGCCTCACTTTCGAAACGGTGGCCCTTCGGCCGCCGCGCAGACGTTTGGCGCCCGTGACCGGCATTCGCGGGGGGAAGCAGCGACGATGGTGGATGTCACGGCAGGTCAGGGCGGGGGAACGCCGGGGACCGGATTTCCGAGCCTGAGTGAGATCGGCACCATCCTGAAGCGCGGCGATCTCGCGCTGGCGTTCGGCATCCTCACCATCCTGGTGGTGCTGATCCTCCCTTTGCCCTCGATCGTCCTCGATCTCTTCCTCGCGATCTCGATCACGCTGTCGATCCTGATCCTGATGACCTCGCTGTTCATCCAGGCGCCGCTGGAATTCTCCTCGTTTCCGACCATCCTTTTGATTTCCACCATGCTGCGGCTTTCGCTGAACCTGGCCTCGACGCGGCTGATCCTGTCGCGCG
>JBGPSI010000068.1:0-22176 GCA_041490045.1 Bradyrhizobium sp. | reverse complement strand
CATATCGCCAGCGCCCGGCGGGCGTCGGCTGGGCGGGAACCGCGATCACTTTTTGGCGAGACTTGAACCGTGACGCCGACGGAGCACCATATTGCGAAGACTGTTTGTCTTTCGGCAAAAAATCCCTCGCACGATGGAACAAAAGGCCGTTGTTGCGGCGCCGTCACAGTTGCGAACCATCACAGCTCCGGCATTGCCGCGAAGCAACCAAATTGACGCCACGTTGTTTGAATTGATCTCGCAACGACATTGATGGGGATCCAGTATGAAGAAATTTCTGCTCGGCGGAGCTGCTCTGGTCGCACTCGCGGCTCCCGCGTTTGCGGCTGACATGCCTGCGCGCACCTATACCAAGGCACCGGCCTATACGGCGCCGCAGGTGGTCTATAACTGGACCGGTTTCTATGTCGGCGGCCACATCGGCGGCGCCTTCGCCGGCAACAACAGCCTGGAGGGCAGCGGCGGCCGGTTCCTGGGCGGCGTGCAGGGTGGTGTCGATTACCAGTTCGCCCCCAACTGGGTGATCGGCGCGGAAGCCCAGTACAGCTGGCTCACCAACAACAACAACAATGGCGTGCTCTTCCCGGGCAACACCCTGGTGACCACCAACAACAACCAGCTCGGCTCGGTGACCGGCCGGCTCGGCTACACCTGGGGCCCGGCGCTGCTCTATGCCAAGGGCGGCTATGCCTGGCGCGACAACCCCAATCTCGGGGTCAGAGTCGGCGGCGTGCCGGCGGCCTTTACGACCAGTGGAAATCACAAGGATGGCTATACCGTCGGCGGCGGCCTCGAATACATGTTCGCGCCGAACTGGTCGGCCAAGGCCGAGTACCAGTATTACAATTTCGGCAACACCACCTTCACGGGCGGGCCCGCCCCAATCGTCGGCGCGCGTTTCCGGGACGACGAACATACCGTCAAGGTCGGCATCAACTACCGCTTCGGCTGGGGCGGTCCGACCGCCCCGCGCTACTGACGCCGTTTCCGGTTCACACGATTACGGAAAGGCCGGCCTTTGCGCCGGCCTTTTTGTTTTGCCGCCCCTTTTTGTATTGCCGGCTCGGGCTCGCGGCGCGCGCTTTGCGTAATCGAAAAATAATTTTTACCGTCTACGGAACTTGCGCCCGTAATCGGCTATTATGGGTTTGCCGGTTAGTGGACATTGAACATGCGTGCCTTGTTTTCAGTTTTGATCCTTTCCGCGCTTACCGTGCCGTGCGTCGCCCAAAACGTCCTGAAATCCGAGCCGCTCGTGCTGGCGCCCTATGAGATCGCCTATGTGCAGGATGCGTCCTGTCCTGCCGGCAAGGTGCTCAAGGTCACCGGCGCGATCAGGGGCCTTCATCGCAAGAAGGCCTGTGTATCGCTCGCTTCCAATCAGGCGCTGCTGGAAGTGGCGACACCGTAGGCAAGTCGCTGCAGCGTCCTCCATGGGTCGTTCCGGCGAACGCCGGGATCCGGGGTGACCAACGTTGCCCCTCGGGGATGACGCCGCTCACGAGCTGAACTGGAATTCCTGCTGCTCTTCGCGCTCGGCGTCGGCCTGGTTCTTGGCTGGGTCTTCCTGGGGGTCCGGCCGGCAGGGCCGGATCTCGTAATCGTTGTCCAGCACGGGCCGCGGCGCCGGTTTGTCGTCCTCGGAGACGACGTCGACCACGAGCCCGCTTTTTCGGGCGTGCTTCCAGACATCTGCCTCGGTCGGATAGGTCTTGCTCAATTTGGCGTCATTGCTGAACAGCGCGTAAGGCATCGGTTCTTCCCGCAGAGACCCCATCTCAACGCGTCCGGCCAGGGAGGGTTTCAGCCTGGCGGCGGCCGGTTCACGCGCAAGTGAGGGTCATGTTGGTTTTCGGGCGAAGGGCGGCCCGGCACGTGGATGGCAGGGGGTTTGCTAGGAAAACGCGTCAAAATGGTGAAAAAAACCGCCGCTTTCGGAGCCGATTGGCGCGGAGTCCCTGAGTCGTAAACGAGTCCTGAATCCGGCGAAAAATAATCCGCGAGACTCCCCGGCTAGAATCGCCGGAATGTTTGGCCGTCATGGGAACGACCTTCAAAACGTCTGGCGAGCGAGTCCATGTGGTGCTGACCGTGGCGCTGCTGGCGGCCTGCGCGGCCAATTTGATGCTGGTGTGCTCCTGGCTCTAGCCGGTTGACGCCGCGTCCATTCCCCCCATCATGCGAAACAAGAGCGCGAAAGTGACCGCGAGGCGCGGGCGGCTTCGTGCGGAGATGGCAGGGGTGGGGAGGCCTCAAGATGATCGAGTCGCTGCGGCAGCGGGTCAATGGCGATGAGGCGCTGGTCAGGCGTGGGCGCTTTCTGACGACGACGTTCCTGCTGGAAGTCGGCCCCACCGCCTGGCTGATCTCGATCTTCGAGGGTCGGGTGGTGTCGGTGGCCCGCGGACCGTTCGTGATGCCGTCGTCAGCCTTCGCGCTGCGCGCCCCGGAAGACGAATGGCGGAAATTTTGGAGCGACAGGCCGCCGCCCGGCTCGAACGACCTGATGGCGCTGATCAAGCGCCGCGTGCTCAGGGCCGAAGGCGACCTTCAGGTCTTCATGGCCAATCTTCGCTACTTCAAGGAAGCGCTGGCCAAGCTGCGCTCCGAGGGGGGCAGGGAAGGGGCCAAGGAAGGAGGCAAGCCATGACCGCGCGCTTCGAGCCGATCATCGGCCGCTACTTCCAGCTCGATCTGTTTGGCCGCCAGCATCGTATCTATGTCGAGCAGGCCGGCGAGGGCACGCCGCTCCTGTGTCTGCACACCGCGGGCGCCGACGGCCGCCAGTACCGGGCGCTGATGAACGACGAACGCATCACGCGCGGCCATCGCGTCATCGCCTTCGACATGCCCTGGCACGGCAAATCGTCGCCGCCTTCCGGCTGGCACAACGAGGAGTACCAGCTCACCTCGGCGCAATACACGGCGATGATCCTGGAGATCATGACCGCGCTCGACCTCGATCGGCCGGTTCTGATCGGTTGTTCGATCGGCGGGCGCATCGCGCTGCATCTGGCGCTCGAACACCCCGACCGCTTCCGCGCCATCATCGGCCTGCAGGCCGGCGCAAATGTCGATCCCTACTACGATCTGAATTTCCTGCACCGCCCCGACGTCCATGGCGGCGAGGTCGCTGCCGCCATCGTCTCCGGACTGGTCGGGCCCGACGCGCCCGATCGCGATCGCTGGGAAACGCTGTGGCACTACATGCAGGGCGGGCCCGGCGTGTTCAAGGGCGACCTGTATTTCTACAAGCTCGACGGCGACATCCGCGGCCGCGTCGCGCAGATCGACACGCGCCGCTGCCCGCTGATTCTGTTGTCCGGCGAATACGACTATTCCTGCACGCCCGAGGAAACGCTCGCCGTAGCCAAAAGCGTGTCCGGCGCCGAAGCGGTGATCATGAAGGGCCTCGGCCATTTCCCGATGAGCGAGAACCCGGCGGAGTTCTTCAAATACCTGCTGCCGCTGCTGGAGAAGATCGGGGCAATGGAATTGTCGGTTGCTGCGAGGTAGCGCGCGGGACCTTGAAGCGTCGCCGCGATTTTCGCGCTACCTCGATTTACCCGAGCGCGCTGACCGTCCGCGTCACGAGATACCAGGACAGCCGCCCGAGAAACCAGAGCCATCCGCCCATGGCGACGACCGCCATGACAGCATAAAGCGACAGCACGGCGCGATCATGCAGCAGGGACCGGGAACCGTTCGGCTTCCGGATTGCCTGGGCGTCGTTTTGTTTCATGCTCACATAGGTCATCAATGGTCGCCTTGCCGTATAAGCGCGTTCGGCGCGCTTGTTGTTAATTCGGATCGATTTTCTGCTTGTTGTTGCGCTTAACCTAACCGGTCAACCTTACCGTCTGCGCCGCAATAGAACTGTGAAATTGATCACACAAGCCGAGCCGTCCAGCGGCTTGTTCCTTGCTTCCACTGGGGAGGGAAGCACCCGCGGATGACCGTGTTTTGACATCTGATCAACCACGATGATTTTTGTTGAGATCATGACAGAAACCCGATCGTTATCGCCGGCACCGTGTTGCAGTTTTGACACCGGATTTAATGTTACTGGGAGAAGCGGGCAGGGCGTGCGCCCACGCGTCATTGGTCTCGAAATGAAAGCAAAGGTTCAATTGCGCGGGTGAATTTGAGTGGTTTTTGCCCATGGGCAAACGGCCACGCCAACGCCGATTGCAATCGTGCGCGATCGCTGACATGAAATCCCCCGTTTAAGAAAGCGCGAACCTTGCGGAAGCGGGAAAAATCCCGAAGCGGTCGCGAGCGTGAATCGGAAAATAAATCGACTGCCGCTCGGTATACAAAAAAGTCTCGGGGTGCAAACAAACCATCCGCGAAGGGCACGATACGTCGCATGCAAAATTCGTCGCATGCAAAATCTATGAAAGTCTAGCGTGCGCGCTCGATCGATGGAGTCTCGCGCCACGCCATCGCTTGACGCCAGCGTCAACTCAGTCATTCCAGAACACGGCCTTGCATTTGAGCAGCCGACGCTGTCTCGACATCCAGGATTTGAATAGTTGCTGGTGCCGGTTGAGAGGATTGAACTCCCGACCTTCGGTTTACAAAACCGCTGCTCTACCGCTGAGCTAAACCGGCGAATTCCAGGGGGGATCAGGAACGGTCGAAATCGAAGCCTTCCGATTCCGCTGATCTTGCGGCCGGTCAAATACCAGACTTGCCCGCAAAGGGCCAGAACCTCCGACGGGAGATCCGCCCGCCGGGCAGGCATGAAAAAGGCGGCCTCGCGGCGCCTTTTTGGTTTCCGTTACGCGACGGCCTTACTGGCAGGGATGCCGCCGGCCGTCTTCGCCCTTGAACCATGTGCCGGGCTGACAGACGAAGCCGTTGCGCTCGGCGTAGCTTTGCGGTGCGTGGCTCTGCTGCGGGGCATAGCTCTGGTGGGGCCCGCCGCGGTAGGTGTTGTCGTAGCCATAGTCGTTGTCGTTGTAATAGGCGTAGGAATCGTCGCGGAACGGTGCCGTGGCGATGGCTCCGGCGGTGCCGATCGCAGCGCCCGCGACGCCGGCGGCGGCCTCGGCCGGCCAGAAGCCCTGGTCATGGCGGCGGTCCCAGCGGTTATCGTTCCAGCTGTCATGCCAGCCATTGTTGTTCCAGTTGTTGTCGCGGTTCTCGGACGCGCCGTTGCGATAGACCGCCCGGCGCTGATAGCCGTTGCCGGTGTAGGGATTTCCCGGCCCCAAATTCTGGCAATTGGCGTTCGGATAGATTGCGGCGCATTTGGCGGGGTCGTTGATCACCTGCTGCGCCATGGCGGGGCCTGCCAGCGCGGATGAAAGAACCACGGCGGCGGCGCCAAGAAGTGCGAATTTCGTCATGCGCTTCTCCCTGGATTGAACCCCGGGCTAAGCGCCTGTGGGTGCGGACGTTCCAAATTTTCCTCACGCGGTTCTCAAACAGATGTGATGGCGCTCGCCGCCCGCGATGTTCCGGATCGGCCTTGTGCGGGCCGCGCCCTGGGGGAGTTCCGGTTGCGGCGCTGGAACGGAATGCGGGCGTTTGAGGAAGAAGCGCGCACGGCCGAGGTCCAGCATGCGGGAGCGGGCAGATTCAGGCCCGAATTTTGCTCGGACACGGCGGCCCGCCGGTATACCGTCGTTGCGAGAGATTGAAGGGCAGGGGACAGATGTTCGGAATTCTGGGGCTGGGATTTCTGCTCGGTATGCAGCACGCGCTCGAGGCCGATCATGTCGCGGCGGTGTCCTCGATCGCCGCGCGCCGGACGGACGTCGGCGATATCGTCAAGCACGGGCTGACCTGGGGTCTCGGCCATACCCTGACCCTGTTCGTCTTTGCCGGCGTAGCCCTGCTGCTCGGTCACGCGATCCCCGCGCATTTCGCGCGGCCGCTCGAGACCGCCGTCGGTGTCATGCTGGTCGGCCTCGGCGCGCATGTGCTGTGGCGGCTGTGGCGCGACCGCGTGCATTTCCACGCCCATGGCCACGGCGACGGCGACGGTACGGTGCATCTCCACGCCCACAGCCATGCCGGCGAAACCTTGCCGCATGCCCGCGCTGCTCACGCCCATGCGCATGGCTTTCGCTGGCGCACGCTGCTGGTAGGGCTGATGCACGGCATGGCCGGCTCGGCGGCGCTGCTGGTGCTCGCGGTCTCGCAGGCTTCCAGCGCGGTGGCCGGGCTCGGTTATGTCGCGCTGTTCGGAATCGGCTCGATGATCGGGATGGGCGCGCTGTCGGCGGTGATCGCGGTGCCGCTTGCGGTCTCGGCGCGCTGGCTGACCTGGGCCAACGGCGGTCTGCAGGGCGCCGTCGGCCTGATCACGATGGCGATTGGCCTCAGCACCATCGTCGCTACGGTGTTTGCGTAGAGCTGAAGGGGCTGCGCGCTCCTTAAAATTTCCTGATCGCGTTCATCGGCAATTGAGCGGGCGTAAACCCTTGTGCGTTAGGCTTACCGGGATTTTGGCCCGGGGCTTTAACCCTTGTGGCCAGTCGTTCGACTAGGTTGTCCGCAGCAATTGGGACCCGCAACAATGCGTACTGGGCTGGCGCTGGCCATCTTGATCGGAACCGCCACCGCGGCGCTGGCCCAAGGCGGGCCCGTCCTGGTCATTCCCGGCCGTCCCGGAGTTCCCATCGTCATTAACGGCGTCGACGCATCCTATGCGGTCGTCGAGGGCGATTGGGGCCTCGGCAAGGGTTGGCACGTGACACCCACGGTCTATGGCGGCCGCTATTACGATCCCACGCCGACCGTCGGTCATTATTATCCGAGCGCCGGGCAGCAGCCGGGCTACGGGCGTCTGGAAATCGAACCGCCCGCCAACCGCAAGCTGCCGCAGCCCGCCGAGAGCTATCATGACTCCTGGTCGGCGCACTCTGCGCCGCCAGCGCCGCAGCCCGAGGTTCCCTTGTATCCGCCGCCGATCATTGTCGCGCCGCAAGGCGACGACGCCGGCCTGCTGCGGGATCCGGCCGGCCCGCCGCGGAATCTTCCGCAACGCAAACCCAGGAAACTTCCGAATTAAACTGCGACAGTAAAGTACGTCCACAGGAGTTAGACTAATGCGTCAGACGATTTCAGGATTGGTAGCGGCGTTTGCCGTGATGACCGCGGGTGCTGTGCCCGCGATGGCGTGCGGAGGCGGCCTGTTCCAGGGTTGCTCGCCTTGCGGACAGGCTTACGTCGAGCCGTGCGCGCAGCCGCAGGTTTACCAGGCGCCCGTCTACGTAGCGCCGGCGCCGGTCTATTCCGGCTGCAATACCGGCTGCGGTGGCTGGGGCTATGAGCGGCTGGCCGATCCGGTGGAGCAGTATCATGTCGCCCCGATGCGCCATCAGTATTACTACGTCAACCAGGGCCCAACCTTTACCGGTCCCGGCGCCTTCGCGCCTTATCCGACCTACGAGGAAGCCGGCATCGACGGCCACCGGGTGTACCGCTACCACACCCATTCCCATTATCGCGGCTGGCACTACGGCTATTCGCATCCCAGCATGCGCCACTACGGCTATCGCCAGCACGTGCTGCGCCGCTACTACTGATTCTCAGCACCGCAATTCTCAGCACCGCAAGACGTCGGCGCCCGCTCGTATCCCGCGAGCGGGCGTCGGCATTTTTTCATGGCGTTTTCGAGGGAAGGCCCTAACTCATCAGGCCGAGCCGGCTGGCGCCGATATAGAGCGCCAGCACTGCGGCATTGGAGACGTTGAGGCTCTTGATCTCGCCGGGCATGTCGAGCCGCGCCACCACGCCGCAGGTCTCGCGCGTCAACTGCCGCAGGCCCTTGCCCTCGGCGCCGAGCACCAGCGCCAACGGCTGCCGCAAGGCGACGCTGCCGAGATTTTCGTCGCCCTGGCTGTCGAGCCCAACCGTCAGAAACCCCTGGTCGTTCATTTCGGTGAGCGCGCGGGCGAGGTTCTGCACCGTGACCAGCGGCACCAATTCCAGCGCCCCGGAGGCGGATTTCGCCAGCACCCCGGTGGCCTCCGGCGAGTGGCGCGCGGTGGTGACGATGGCCTTGACCGCGAACGCCGCCGCCGAGCGCATGATCGCGCCGACATTGTGCGGATCGGTGATCTGGTCGAGCACCAGCACGATGCCTTCCTGAGGCAGCGTGTCGATATCGGGCGAGGGCAGGGGATCGGCCTCCGCCAACAGCCCCTGATGCACCGCGTCCGGGCCGAGCCGCTGGTCGATCAGGGCCGGCCGCACGATCTCCGGCGTCAGGGGAAGCGCGATCTTCTCCTCGGCGAGCCGCCGCGCGGCGTTTTCGGTCAGCAGGAGTTTGCGGATATGGCGCTGCGGATTGGCGAGCGCCGCCGCCACGGTATGCCAGCCGTAGAGAATCACCGGGCCGTCAGGGCTTGAATCGGCGCCGCGCCAGGCCGGCCGCCGGCCGGATTCGCGGCCCTTGGCGGGGCCTTTGCCGCCGCGGCGTCCAAAATGCTGCTTTCGCTCGTGATCGCTCATGGCAAGCTTCTGTCACGGGTACCGAATAATGGCAATTTGGGCCCCCGAGCGGCCCGTTTTAGCGGTCCGCCTTGGTTGACTTTGAAGGGCGGGTTCGCCCATAAACGCGCCGACCGGCCGCCCGTCATCGGGCCTCAGGTTTCAGCGTCATCCATGGCCCTTTTTGCCGCCATTTCGGCGGGTGGGGTACGATGCTGTTGAGAGGGGAAGTGTCCCGAGTGGCAAAGGGAGCTGACTGTAAATCAGCCGCCTCATGGCTTCGAAGGTTCGAGTCCTTCCTTCCCCACCAGCCTTCGCTCGCACAGCGAGCAAGGCTGCCGCGCCGAAGCCCGAAGGGCGAAGGCGGGCTCCCGGCGGCGAGCTACGGCTCGGCAAGCCATCCACGCTTCGCCCTGACGGGCTACGCGTGGCGCAGCCAAAACGGAGACGGACTGGTGCCCAGCACTGCACGCGCTTCGCTCTGGCCGTAAGCCTTGAAATACCGCTGTCGTCTTGCGCCAAATGAACAAGAATTAATTCCCCGGACAGGATTTCGGATTCCGAACATGGCATGTGTCTGCTTTGGCGGAACCATCGATGTCTCCGGACCGGAATGTGAGTCCAGGCAATGCCCCAGTTCGATCCCCAGCTCATCCAGCTCATGAAGCGGGCTCTCGAGGACATCATGTCGAGGGTGCCGCTCGAACATTCGACGCCGGCAGCGAAAGCCTACCTTGCCGAGTGTATCTTGAAAGCAGCCGCGCAAGGCCAAACCAGCTATGACGCACTCATGGCTGCTGCTGGCGACCAAGTGCATACGATCTGGTCGATGTTCGTTTAGGGACTTTCCGCCCCTGACACCTCATTCCGCAGCCTCGGTGCCCGCCATCGCCGCGCCCGGAAGATACGTCAATACCGGGCGGATCTCGTACACCGCGCTCGGATTGGCGCGGCGCAGCTCGCGCGCGGCCTCGATGGCGGCGTCCTCGCTGGCGAAGTCCACGACATAGAAGCCCAGCAATTGTTCCTTGGTCTCGGCGAACGGGCCGTCGATCACCACCCCGGCGCCCGGGCCGCGCAAGGTGCGGGCCTTCCTGGTTCCTCCCAAACGCGCCGCGGGCCCGAGGCGGCCCTTCTCGTTCACCCGGTCATGGGCGCGCTGCAGGTCGGCCATCAGCGCCGCGTCTTCCTCCGGCGTCCAGGACATGACGTGGGCTTCGTCGTGATAGGCGAGAATGGCGTAAAGCATCGGTACCTCATGGCGTTGTGACGGGTTTTTTCACCCAAAGCTTACCCTGAAGGACGTTTTAGAGGACCCGATCCCGACATTTCGGCACTTTTCGAGCCGCCTGGCCGGCCGGCGGGGCTGCCATCCCCAAACGCGTCTTGTGCAGCGCAGCATGGCCGGTAAAACAGACCGATACCACCGAGGTGCACTTGCGTGACTGACATCAATGCCGACGTCTGGGTTTCGTCGAACCACCGCCCGATGGGCTTTCCGGAATTCGTCGTCATCATCGCCTCGATCATGGCCCTGAACCCGTTGGCGATGGACATGATGCTGCCGGCGCTGCCCAATATCGCCTCCGCCTTCCACATCACCGCGGCCAACCGGCCGCAGGGGGTGCTGTCGACCTTCATGATCGGCTTCGGCGTCGGCCAGTTCGTGATGGGCCCCTTGTCCGACCGCTTCGGCCGCCGCCCGGTCCTGCTCGGCGGCATGGTGCTGTACGTCATCGCCAGCCTGCTCGCGATCGCCGCGCCTTCCTTCGAGACGGTGCTGCTGGCGCGCGCGCTGCAGGGGCTCGGCACCGCGGCCACCCGCGTGATCGCCACTTCCGTGGTGCGCGACTGCTATGCCGGCCGCCGCATGGCCAGCGTGATGTCGCTGACGATGATGGTCTTCATCGCCGTGCCCGTGATCGCGCCGTCGTTCGGACAGGCGGTGATGCTGCTGACGCAATGGCGCGGCATTTTCATCGTGCTGACGCTCTATGGCGTGCTGGCGCTGATCTGGAGCGCGCTGCGGCTGCCGGAGACGCTGCCGATGTCCGAGCGCAAGTCGCTCGCGTGGCGCGACGTGCTCGCAGCCTTTCGCCAGACCGTGACCAACCGCCAGACGCTTGGCTATGCGCTGGCGGCGGGCGGGGTGCTCGGCGCGCTGTTCGCCTACGTCTTCTCCTCGCAGCAGATATTCACCGAGATCTAGCAGCTCGAGCATTATTTTCCGCTGGCCTTCGCCGCCGTCGCAATCGGCATTGCGATTGCCGGCTTTCTCAACGCCCGCATCGTCGGCCGGCTCGGCATGCGCGTGATCTCGCATGGCGGCCTGGTCGGTGCCGTCGTGGTCGCCGGGATCATGCTGGTCGCCGCAAAACTGCAGGTGCTGCCACTGCCGCTCTTCATGGTGCTGTCGGCGCTGATGATGTTCGCGTTCGGCCTGATGTTCGCCAATTTCACCGCGCTCGCCATGGAGCCCCAGGGCCATATCGCCGGCACGGCCTCCTCGCTCTACGGGTCGATCACGACGCTGCTCGGCATCGGCATTGGCGCCGTGATCGGGCAGGACTACAACGGCACATTGCTGCCGTTCGCGACCGGGTTTTTCCTTTGCACGCTGGCGGCGCTGGCGGTCGTGGTGGTGGTGGAAAAGGGCCGGCTGTTCACGCCGCACCGGATGGTGACGTAGTCACAGCTCCGGCCGTCCACACGACGCTCCGACGAAACACTCCGGAAACACGATAGTCGCGAGGCGGTTTGAACGCGCCTTTCGAACGGTACGACTGACGGGCAGAACGCGAAAACGCGTCGAGCCATTCAGCGGAGACCGTCATGTCCCGGAAGCCAGCCCACATCATCTGCGACAGCGTGCGTATGCCTGCGGCCTTGCAAGCCGGCGATTTCCACGATGTCAGCGGCCATCACCGCTATTACGGCAGCTCGGCCTGCAACGGCGGCGAGCGCCTGTCGGAAACCCGCCGCGGCGACCGTCCGTCGCTGCTCAGCCTCTTCGGGTTCCGGAATCTGGGATAGCAGGGGGAACGACGCCGATGCGCGTCCCGTTGCTGCTCGCCAGCGTCGAGAACAGCTCGGCACTGGCGGACTGGATCATCGCCACGGCGGCCGCATGGCTGCCGATCCGCGAGCGGATCGCGCACTGCCGCGCGATCCTCTCGCGGCCTCCTTCGCGGCCGTCGCCTTCGCCGCCGTCGTCGTTCCGGGGCAGCCCCAACGGGTCGGCGCGTAGCGCCGCCCGATGACAGGCTCCGAGCTGAACCCGGAACCTCGAGATTCCCCGATGTGCAATTGCACATCGAGGTTCGCCCGCTCTGCTCGCGCCCCGGATTGACAATAGTGGAAAAATAAAACGCGGCGGGATCGCTCCCGCCGCGCCATTTCTTGAAACTCGCTGGTCCAGGGCTGAGAGCGCCCCGATGCCGAACGGAAGTCGTTCAGCGGGCGATCCCAGCGAGGTGACAGCGCTTGGTACAAGACACTGGATCACCTCCTTTCGTTGGTTGATGGAAGCCTTAGTATAGGCATCGAATCAGCCGCTGTTAAGGGTGCCCCCGCGCGGAAGCGGCTGGAACAAGCCATTACGCCCGACCCCCGCATGAGCGGTTGAGGCGGCCTGCGCGGCGTGATAGGTCATCGCCCAACGCGGGTGTAGCTCAATGGTAGAGCAGCAGCCTTCCAAGCTGAATACGAGGGTTCGATTCCCTTCACCCGCTCCATCTCTCCCCACGCGAACCGGATCGTTGAATTGCCCGGATACTAAATCGCAAATAGCGCCCGCCCAGGGGGCAAGTCATCTGATGCGCGTCGGTCGCTATTTTTGCTGAACACGATTCAGATAATCGATGACGGCAAGGATGCGTGTTCGCACCACGACTTCCGGGCTTTGCTCCGGCCCGGCCAACTTCCAATAATAGGGGTCGACATTGTGAGGCAGGTTGACGATGGGGTTGAATCGTTCCCCCCAGATCGGCATTTCGCGCGTGCCGTGAGCGGGAATTGTTTTCGATCCATACAGGGTCTCATAAAGAGCCTGCGTGGGAAAAACCCCGTTGTTGTTCTTGGCCAACATCGTCAGATCGGGAGGCGGTGTCTTGAGCTGGTCGCTGACCGGTCCTTTGCCCTTTGCATCCGCGCCATGACAACTCGCGCACGAAGACTGAAATTCCGACTTGCCGATGTCGACGTCTTCAGCCTGAGCCGCAGCAGCGAAACCAGCGGCAAGACTGGTTATCATCAACCATTTTACACCACATTTTATCATGTCGCGCTCCGACGCTGGCTGGGAAAATCTTACTACTAGCCGCCTTGCCCCCCGACGGTTTGACTCACATCAAGACCGGCTTCCGGGCTTTATGAATGCTGTCTTGCGCAGCTCGAGCGGAAGCGCGCGCATATCGTCGCGCCGTCGCCGGCTCGCGGTAGCGTGACGCCGTCAATTCTCCACCGCCTCATAGATCAGCTGCTTTACTGCCTTCTGAATGCGCTGGCGCTCCGAAGGAGTCTGCTCCAGCAACACGAAGAACATGTCCTGCTTGCGGTCGATCACGAAATAACAACCGCTGGCGCCGTCCCATTTCAATTCGCCGAGATCGCCCGGCGGCGGCGGCTTGGCGTTGCCGGGATCGGTGCGCACGGCGAGGCCGAGCCCGAAGCCGAAGCCGTCGCCGGGAAAGTAGAAATAGTCCCGATCGACGCCCGAGCCCGGCCCGACCTGGTCCGTCGTCAGCAGCTTGAACGCCTTGGGGCTGAGAATGGTCTTGCCCTCGTACGTGCCGCCGTTAAGCAGCATCTGCGCATAGCGCGCGTAGTCCGCCATGGTCGAGACCATGCCGCCGCTGGCGAACATGATTTTCTTCGGAACGGTCGGGTTGTTCTCCCGTCCGACCCGGAAATCGCTGTCGTTCGGCATTGGCTGGGCGAGCAGTTTCTGCTTTTCCGGGTCGGTGACGAAGAAGCCGGTGTCCTTCATGCCGAGCGGATCGAGCAGCTCCTGCCTGTCGATATCGATCAGAGACTTTCCGGACACGATTTCCATGATCCGCGCCAGAACGTCGGTGGAATGGCCGTATTGCCAGAGCGCGCCGGGTTGATTGTGCAGCGGCAGCTTTGCGATCCGCTCGGCGAACTCGGCTAGGTCGTAATCGCCGGCGTAGATATTGGCGGCCCTGTAGGCCTTGCGGACCAAGCTGTCGCCGTAGAAACCGTAGGTGATTCCGGAGGTCTGGCGCATCAGGTCGAGCACGGTCGGCGGCCGGTTCGGCGGCACCAGGTCGAGCGTCTTTGTGCCGTCGTCGGCGGTCTTCTCGACGCCGACCTTCACATTCGCAAAGGACGGAATGTATTTTGCGATCGGGTCGTCGAGTGAGAACTTGCCCTCATCGAGCATCTTCACTGCAACCACGCTGGTGATGGCCTTGGTCATCGAGAACAGGCGGAAGATCGTCTGGTCGGTGATCGGCGCCTTCGACACCACGTCCTGTACGCCGAAGGTTTCGTGATAGACCGGCTTGCCGTGCTGTTGGATCAGCAGGATCGCTCCGGGAATTTTCCCGGTCGCCACTTCGTTACGGAAGAATTCGCCGAGCTTTGCCAGCTTGTCCTTGTTGAAATGTGCCCCCGCGGGAATTTCAAAAGTCCCCTCGGCCCAAGCCGAAGGTGCAGCCACGACTAGCAGCGCGCCACAGGCAAGCAACCGCAACGCCTGAAATGGTTTCATCACCCTCTCCTGGTTTTGCCCGAGTTTAGCGTCCCGCTCAATCGGCACAAGGGCCGCCGAACTGCAAAAAAGCGCCTGCGCATGCAGCGCGGCGCTTCCCAATTGAAATCGGGTCGGACATCCGCGCCCGCGTGCCGCAGGCTAGGCAGGTGAAGCGCGGCTCGATGTCGGACAGTCGGACCTGATCCGGCCAGCGGTCGCCGCTGATGGCAATCGAATGGCTGCATCGGAAATCCGAGCATAGATCAGCAGGCCGTGAACACCGGAGGCGCGCAGTTCTCCGAAGGTGATTTTCTGACGGGACGGTTCGGGCATGGAGGTTTATTGAAGCGCGGGCAGGCAACCGCCCTTGATGTTGGTTGCCCGCCGGTGGCACCAAGATAGCGCCGCCAGATCGGTGCATCAGCGAGCGAGCGTAAAGGAAGCGGACCCACCTCAAAGACATTTGCGCTCAGTAAGGGAAAATGCTGCTTTGTCCGAAGGGGCCTTGAAAGTATTCAGCCGCCGACACCCTTCCAGGCAGAATACGAGGGTTCGATTCCCTTCACCTGCTCCAGCCTATATTTTGTCAGCAAAGACAGATGCCTTGTGGATTCGGAGCCGAGCCGATGCTGGCGCATGCGGAGCCGTCGGCGGCGTGAGCCGGCGCTGCGAATGATAAAGAAGAAATTAACATTGCCGCCTTAGCTTCACTGCCCATGAGCGACGAGGTCATCCGCAGCGCGGTAAAACCGTTCCCGGCGCGTGCGGCGCTGCCTTGGCTCGTGGGCGCAGTCGTTTATGCCCTGCTGCTCGCGCTCGGGCCGCGGCTGCTCAACGATCCCGACAGCTATTCCCATATCGCTGTCGGGCGCTGGATCCTGGCGCATGACGGCGTGCCGGCGAGCGACCCGTTTTCCTTTTCCACGCACGGCGCGCCCTGGATCACTTTCGAATGGCTGTCGGAAGTCATCTACGCGGCAGTGTATGCGCTTTCCGGCTGGGCCGGCGTGGTGGCGCTGGCGGCGGCGGCGGTCGCGCTCGCCATCGGTCTGCTGATGCGCTTCCTGCTGCGCGAGTTGTCGCCGACCCCGGCGCTGCTCATGGTCGTCGCGGCGGTAACGCTGCTGGCGCCGCATATTCTGGCGCGGCCGCACGTGCTGATGCTGCCGATCATGGTGGCCTGGGCGGCGGCGCTGGTGCGCTGCATGGACCGGCGTGCGCCTCCGCCCTATTGGGCGCTGCCGCTCTTGATACTGTGGGCCAATCTGCATGGCAGCGTGGTGCTCGCGCTCGGGCTGATTGGGCCGGCCGTGCTCGAGGCGCTGCTGGACGCCAAGCGCAGTGAATGGCCGCGGGTGCTGCTGCGCTGGCTGCCGTTCACGGCCCTTTCGGTCGCAGCGTGCTGCCTGACGCCCTACGGGCCGGACCCGCTGCTGATGCCGCTCAAGACGCTTGGCCTCGGCCCCGCGCTCGGTTGGATCTCGGAATGGCGGCCGCAGGATTTCAGCCATGTTGGCGTTTTCGAACTCCTGCTGCTGGCGGGCATCTTTGCGCTGTCGCGCGGGGTGACGCTGCCGATGGTGCGGGCGCTGGTGCTGCTCGGCCTGATACATTTTGCGCTGGCGCAGACCCGCAACGCAGACCTGCTGGCCATGCTGGCGCCCCTCTATCTGGCGGCGCCGCTGGCGCGGCAGTTTGGCGCGCGGGCCGAGGATGACGCGGCAGGCTCCGCGCACGGGGTGAACCTCGCGGCCGTGGGCGTGATGATCGTGGCGACGGGGCTGGCGCTGGCGCGCGACGTGCGGCCGTCTCCGATCAACACCCCGGCGGCGGCGGTTGCGAGCGCCGATCTCGCCAAGGCGGGACCCGTGCTCAACGACTATTCGTTCGGCGGCTATCTGATCTTCGCCGGCATTCCCACCTTTATCGACGGCCGCGGCGAATTGTTCGGCGGCCCATTCATCGTACGCTACAATCGCGATGTGTCGCTGGCCGACCTGCGCGATTTCATCGAACTGCTCGACCAGTACAAGTTCGGTGCGACGCTGCTCGCGCCGGACACGCCGGCGGTAGCGCTGCTCGACCGCCTGCCGGACTGGCAGCGCGTCTACAGCGACGATGTGGCGGTGGTGCACAAGCGGCGGGATGTGCCGAAGAAATAGCTCAGGCGGTGCCGAAAGCGGCGTATTGCGCGCCGAGCGGCAGGTTGCTCAGGGCGCCCTCGACGCCGCGCGCGGCCCCCGTCTCCCAGGGCAACAGCAGGAAATGGCGCGCGCCGATTTCGTGCAGGCCGGCGGCCGCCATCAATTTCCGCGCCTTGCCGGCGCCGAGCAAGACCGCGTCGCGGTCGAATTCGCAGCGCGCCACGGCAAGCCGGGTCAGCGGATTGAGCGGATTGTGCTCGATGACGCAGACGAGCCCGCCGGGCCTCGCCACGCGCCGCATCTCGCTCATGAAATGCGTCCACTCGGCGGGCGCGACGTGGTGCAGCACGCAGATCGCGGTCACCAGATCGAAGCCGGCGTCGTCGAAGGGAAAGCTCCTGCCGTCGAAGGCGCGGTAGTCGACGCTGCGGTTGTCGGCGCGCGCCTGCGCGATGCTGGCCGAGGAAACATCAATACCGCTCAGGCGGCCGACCATACCGCGCAGCAGGGGATGAAAGCTGCCGACGCCGCAGCCGACATCGAGCATGGCGGGCTTTTCAGGCCCGAGCCGCCGCGCGATCAATTCGCGCAGCAGGTCGGCCTTGGCGCGCATGAAGAAGCTGTGCGGCAGGCCGGAGAAGTCGATCGAGGACCGGACCACGTCCCGGTAGTTGCTGCGGTAGCTGTCGAAGAGCACGGTCATGCGGGTGCGCTCACTCGTTTACGGCGTGGATTGCGGGCTGCGCCGGCGCGGCCTGGTCGCGGTCGAAGCCGAGCCGCTTCTGCACCACATAGAGCGGACGGCGCTTCACCTCGGCATGGATGCGACCGACATAGAGTCCGACGATACCGGTCATCAACATGTTCATGCCGCACAGCAGCGATACGATGATGATGGTCGAGGACCAACCCGCGACCAGATGGCTGTCGTTGCTCATCCACAACGCCAGCACCCAGCCGCCATAGAGCAGCGCCAAGCCGGACACCACGAGCCCGCACCAGATCGCCAGCCGCAACGGCACGTCGGAAAAGCCGAGCGCGGCGTGAACGGCGAGCCGCGCCATCTTGAGCAGCGGATATTTGGTTTCGCCGGCGGCGCGCTCGAGGCGATGGAAAGCCACTTCGGTCTGCTTGAAGCCGAGCCATGCGATCATGCCGCGCACGAAGCGGTCCTGCTCGGGCATCTCGCGCAGCGCGTCGAGCACCTTGCGGTCGATCAGGCGGAAGTCGCCGACGTCGGCCGGGATCGTGACCGAGGACATGCTGCCGAGCATCCGATAGAACAAATGGGCGGTGGCGCGCTTGAACCGGCTTTCGCCGGCGCGCGACAGACGGCGCGCATAGACGACGTCGTAGCCTTCCTTCCATTTGGCGATCAGCTGCTCGACGATCTCGGGCGGGTCCTGCAGATCGGCGTCCATGACGACGATCGCTTTGCCCTGCGCCGCGTCCATGCCGGCGGTGATGGCGATCTGGTGGCCGAAATTGCGCGACAGGCCGATATAGCGGAAGCGCGGGTCGCGCCTGGCGAGCGCCTCCAGCACCAGGGAGCCGGAATCGCTGCTGCCGTCGTCGACAAAGATCGCCTCCGCCGGCTCGTCAAGCCGGGCGAGCAGCAGGTCGAGCCGGCGCAGCAGCACCGGCAGCACGGCTTCCTCGTTGAACACCGGGATGACGATGCTGTAGCTGATCGGCTTGGAATCGGCCGCCATTTGAGAGTTCCACTCGGTTGAATGGGGCGGAAGTCTAGAACACCGAAGGTTAAGGGGGCCTTGCCGCAACCGGTCAAGAACGGCCCTGTTTCGGGTCGTTTTCGGGCGGTTTTGGCCGGTTCGCGCTGATAACGCTCGACGTGATGGAGCGCGGCACCGGAAGCCGGCGCGCCCTCGAGCTAGGGGGTGCGGCGGATCCGATAGAGGACAAAGCGCGTGGAGGCGTCCAGTTCCTCCAGCAGGTTCGGCAGCGGGTTCGCCATGCGCGGGCCGAGCACATAGAGATAGTTGTAATCCCGGTACCAGGTGCGGATGAAAGGCGGAATGTCCGACGACGTTCGGCCGGCCGCAATCGCGGCAAGCACGCGTATTGGCATCGGCCCGCCATAGGGGATAGCGAGACGGCGGACGGCGGCGCGCGGCTGCACCGGCTGCTTGCCCACCTCGGTGAACAGGTTCGGCACAAAGGCGTTGGCGTAATGCACCGCCAGCGTCGGAGCATAGGCCATCGGATACTGCGTGAGATCGTTGAACGGCGGATCCTCGCCATCACCGCTGCTCCCGACAAGCACCAGCGCGCCGCGGTCGATCTTGTGGAACGACTCGATGATGGAAGCATAATCCGAGCGGTAGGACAGCCAGACCACAGATACGACGGCCAGATTGGCGAGCGTGATACCGCTGACCACGGCGAGCGCGGCCATTGTCCATCGTAGGCTGGGCAGCGACAGCGAGCAGAAAGCCGGAATGATCAAGGCAGCCGCCGGGATCATGCGCAGGTCGACAAACGAGGTGCCGAGCAGCATCGAGGGGATCGCAAGATAAAGCAGCGCAAAGCCGCTCGCGAGCCAAATCCCGGCCGACTCGAGCTTCAGTACGCCGCGCCTGGCCGCGAAATACAGCAAGGCCATCAGCGCCAGCACGCTCGCCGCCGACACCGTCAAATTGTAGCCGTTCATGATGCGAAACGGCCAGAGCGGCTTGAATGCAAAATCCCAAGCCGTGCCCTCGCTTCCGATCGTGCCGGCGGTCGATCGCATGACAGCGAACAGCGCCACGACCGGTATGGCGAGCACCACGAGCCGCAGCAAGGCGTCGCGATACGGCACTTTGCGGCCGTGGGCGCGCCACAGCTCGTAGAACCCCAGCGTCGCGCCATAGATGCCGAGCGAAAAGAAATGCGCCGCAAACAGCGCCGCGACGAAAATCGCGTTGACGACCAGGCGCACCGGCCATGCGCGTTCCGCCACGGCCAGATAAGCGGCGATGGCCCAGAGCGCGACGCCGAGGCCGAACTCGAAATTCACGAAGCCCCAGGTAAACGGCAGGCAGTAGAGGAACATGAGCGCCGCAAAGCCGGCGATATGGAGGCGCCCCTTCACCACCCGTTCGAGCACAAGCGCGCCGCCGACGATCAATAATTGGCTCAGGAGCAGAAACAGCCGGGTGGCATTTTCGACGCTGATCAGCCGCGCCAGCTGCGGGATCAGCAAATCCATCGCCAGATTGGGATAGAGCGCCCAACTCACCTCGTAATACGGGTTGGCATCGGGCGTGCCGTTCCGGCTCAGAATATACATGCGGGAGAGGTGATTGGGATAATCGACCATCGCAGGAATGGGCGTCAACAGCACGGGGAGAATCGAGGCGGCGGCCAGCAGCGCAAAAACAACCATCGCCACGGACCGATCCGGGCCAGGATACGCCGAAGCTGTCACGACCTGCCAATCATCGCGACGCAACGGAAAACTCTCATGCTGGTGCGCCCCATATCACGGGCTACATATCACCGGGCCCGCCGCTATACAATTCTCCCGGTCCCGCGTGACCAGCACCGGGCTGGTCGAAGTCGGCGACAGCGCGGCAGACGGATGGCTGCATGCCGCCAACGCAGTGCTCGTGGTCGCGAAAATGGTGTATCGGCAGACTTCATTCGCGCCGGCGGGTTGTTCCCGCCGCCACAAGACCGCGAATTCCGGAGGAAGTGTTCATGTCGGGTCTGCCCCTTTCTGGCATCAAAATCCTTGATCTCACGCGCGTGCTGGCCGGGCCCTTGTCGGCGCAGATGCTGGCCGATCTCGGCGCGGAGGTGATCAAGATCGAGCGGCCGGGCGGCGGCGACGACGCGCGCGCGTTCGGGCCGCCCTATTTGGTCGATCCCGACGGCAAGGAGAACAACAACAACTCGTTCTATCTCTGCGCCAACCGCAACAAGAAGTCGGTCACCATCAATATCGCCAAGCCCGAAGGCCAGGCCATCATCCGCGATCTCGCCAAATCCTGCGACGTGATGATGGAGAACTACAAGGTCGGCGATCTCAAGCGCTACAAGCTCGATTACGAATCGATCAAGGCGATCAATCCCGGCATCATCTATTGCTCGGTGACCGGCTTCGGCCAGACCGGGCCTTATGCGTCGCGCGCCGGGTATGACGCGATCCTGCAGGCGATGGGCGGCCTGATGAGCGTCACCGGCCATATCGACGGCGAGCCCGGCGCCGGGCCGATGAAGGTCGGCCCCTCCATCGTCGACTACATGACCGGAATGAACACATCGACCGGAATTCTGGCGGCGCTCTATCACCGCAAGGTCAACGGCGGGGAGGGGCAGCATGTCGATGTCTGCCTCTTCGACACCGTGATCGCCTCGCTGTCGCATTGGGCGCAGATCTACCTCGTCAACGGCAAGACGCCGCCGCGGCGCGGCACCTGGGGCAATGGCGGTATGCCCGCCGGCGTGTTCCGCTGCACCGATGGCGAACTGATGCTGGTGGTCGGCAACGACGGACAGTTCGCACGGACCTGCGCCGTGCTGGGCGCGCCCGAACTCGCCACTGATCCGAAATTCCTCAAGAACAACGATCGCGTCGTCAACGGCAAGGAAATCATGGCGATCTTCGCCGGCCTGTTCCTGAAGAAATCCGTGGCCCATTGGCTGGAAGAACTGGAGAAGGCCGGTGTGCCCTCCGGACCAATCAACAATTTCGAGCAGGTGTTCGCCGATCCGCACGTGAAATCGCGCGGCATGGAGATCAAGGTCGACCATCCCTTCGAACACGCGCTGTCGCTGATCCGCAATCCCCTCACTTTCTCGGGGACCCCGGTGACGGAATATCGCGCACCGCCGCTGTTGGGCGCGAACACCCGGGAGGTACTGGGATCAGAACTCGGCTACGACGATGCAAAACTCGAGGCGCTGAAGAAGCAGGGAATCATCTAGCCGCGGCGTGCGATCGCGAAAAGCCGTTCGGTTATTTTGCGATTACTCCGGTGCGCGAAGATTTGAGTCCCTCCAGTCTTTCGAATGCGCACTGGATTCGTGGTCCCGAGCCTTTTTCAAACGGTCTTCCTTGGCTGGTCCGGCCGGAAGCTTGTGAGCTTTCTCGGCTTCGACTTTGCCAAGGCGGCGGTGTTCGTCGGCGTCGGGCATTGGCTTCATGACACACCTCCGATTTTTTCAGATCGGATAATGCGTATTGTCAGGGTTCGTTCCTGTGTCGGAATCCGGACGCTTGAAGCGATAGCGGAGGGGCGGGCCGGCATGTCATCGGGCAGCAATGACCGGCGCCATCAGGTTTGCTCCCGGGGATGAAGCGCGGCTTTTTGAGCCTGCAAATCGGCAATCAGCTGTCTGGTGCGGTCAACCGTGAGGTCATCGCTTATCGAGAGCAATATTCTACGATACCGCTCAATCGTTTTGTCGATCTCGTCGCACTTCTCGCACATGGCTCGCCGCCCTCGATCAGGCGGAAGCAACCGGGCCACCTGTTATATTAAGACGGCGGCGCTGCGATTTTGTTTCAATGATCATTTAGAATGGTTCAACCCGGCCCGGCTTGTTCGATGTCAGAGTATCTGGCGACGTGCCAACGAGTCCGCCCGTTGGAGGCCTTGCGGTCTCGCAAATCACGGAAGGCACCGGATCCATCGTCATGAAAGACGGCAAACCCGTCGGCACCGACTCCTCGGGAAAGGGAGTGTTCAAATTTGCCTCGGGTACGCTGGCAGCGCTCTCCGGAAAGGTTTTCAAATTCACCAGCAAGCCGACAGGTCTCGGCCGGTTTGATCTCGAGTTCACGGACTGAATGCCGAACCCAGGGGAATGCCGGCGGTCACTTGCCCGTTAGAAGCCGGTTCGGGCAGCCCGCAAGCATTG
>JBGPSI010000067.1:0-22463 GCA_041490045.1 Bradyrhizobium sp. | reverse complement strand
GCCTGCGGTCGAAGGCAGTTCCGACGCCGGCTTCAAAACGCCTGCTTGATCGCCTGCCGAATTTTCCTTGGAATTCACCGGTCGCCCTTTCGCCCAGGCAAAGTGCGGAACAATACCAATAGGCCGGCCGGCGACGGGATCGTCTTGAGGTAAATCAAGAATGCCCGACCGATCTATGCGATAGATAATGTATTGCTTTTGCCGTCAGGGTATCCGCTTGAGAAGAACCAAATGGGGCGGAATCGCCGATCAATGCTTCCGCGGCAGCGGCTTTTTCCGCGTCGACGAGCGTGACGGTGTGTTCTGGCTCGTCGATCCCGATGGCGGCCGCTTTCTCTCCAAGGGCGTGAATACCGTCCGCTTCGATCAGGACCAGGTCGGCAATACCAATCGCGTGCCCTACGCCGACGCGTGCCGGAAAAAATACGGCAGCCTGTATAACTGGCGCGCTGCCGCTGCAAACCGGCTGGGGAGCTGGCAATTCAACACGCTCGGCTGCTGGTCCGATGAACTCGTCGCCAGTGCGGGATCGTCGCTGCTCGCGACCGCTCCCACCGCTGCACTCGGCGCCTCGTTCCGGCTGCACCGGCGCGACGAGATCTTTCCCGATGTGTTCGATCCGGCATTCCTGGGTCACATCCGCGAAAGCGCCAGAAATCATTGCACGAGGCGGCGCAACGAGGCCCGGTTGCTCGGCACGTTCATCGACAACGAATTGTACTGGTCACCGGATTGGCGGGGAGCCGACGAGCTTCTGACGCTGTTCCTGAACTTGCCTGCTCACCGCCCCGGCCGCGTCGCGGCCGTCATGAGGCTGGAGGAGCGTTATCGGGAATTCTCGCAGTTCAACGCGGTCTGGCGCACACGGGCGCGATCATGGGAGGAATTCGGCACCATCGGACCGGTCGAGGCGCCGTTCTTCAGAATGCCGCCCGGCGGCCTGAACGACGCGCTTGAGACCAGGGCCAACCTCGCCAATCCCACGCGCGCGGCATTTTTCGCCGATTGCGATGCCTTTGTCGCCGTCGTCGCCGAGGCCTATTTCGAATTGTGCGTCTCGGCCATCAGGGCTGCCGACCCCAATCATCTCGTGATCGGCACCCGCTTCGGCTATCAGCCGCACCCCAACGTCATCGCCGCGGCCGGCCGCTACGCCGATGTAATCTCGTTCAATTGCTACGATCTCGACGCCGGCGCCGTCATCGATGCCTATGCGGCTTGCGGCAAACCTTGCCTGATCTCCGAATTTTCCTTCCGCGGCGACGATGCGGGCCTGCCCAACAGCCGTGGCGCCGGACCGCGGGTGGAAAGCCAGGCCGGGCGCGCCCTATGCTTCGAGCGTTATGTCTCGACGGCGCTGCGAAAGCCGACCGTGGTCGGCTATCACTGGTTCGAGCACGCCGATCAGCCGGCCGAAGGGCGTTTTGACGGCGAGAATTCCAATTACGGCACGGTGACGATCCAAGACGAGGTTTATGCGGAACTGACGCAAACCATGACCAGGGTCAATGAAGCGGCCGAACGGATTCATGCCGAAGCCGTGACGGCCGTTTAGCGGCCGTCACGGCTTAAAATCGTTACCCATTGGTTTTCGCCTGCTCCGCTTCGGCTTCGGCAACCGCCGCCATGGTACGAAACACGCTTGCGGGGTTGACGCTGATCGAATCGATGCCAAGCCCGGTCAGGTAACGCGCGATCTCCGGATAATTCGCGGGCGCTTCGCCGCAGATGCCGACGTGGCGTCCGTTGCGCTTGGCGCCCACCACGGCCTGCCTGAACATCTCCAGCATGCCGGGATCGCGTTCATCGAAATCGAAGGCGACGATATCCGAATCCCGGTCCACCCCGAGCGTGAGCTGGGTGAGGTCATTCGAGCCGATCGAAAAGCCGTCGAACAGTTCGGAAAACGCGTCGATCTGAATGACGTTGTTCGGAATTTCGCACATCACGTAGATCTCGAGCCCGCCCTCGCCGCGCTTGAGCCCGTTAGCCGCCATCGTCCCGATCACGCGCCGACCTTCCTCGACGGTGCGGCAGAACGGCACCATGATGCGCAGATTGGAAAGCCCCATCTTCTCGCGTACCCGGCGGAGCGCCGCGCATTCCAGCGCGAACCCTTCCGCGTAAGCCGGATGGCTGTAACGGGAAGCCCCGCGGAATCCGAGCATCGGATTGTCCTCCTTGGGCTCGAACGCCTCGCCGCCAAGCAAGCTCGCATATTCGTTGGTCTTGAAGTCGGAAAGCCGGACGATCACCGGCTTCGGATAGAATGCCGCGGCAATCGTGCCGACGCCTTCCGCCAGCCTTTCGACGAAGAAATCGGACGGGCTCTTGTAACCTGCAACCAGGCGGGCGATCGCGGACCTCGCCTTGGCGCTTGCGATCTTCTCCGGCTTGAGAAGCGCCATCGGGTGCACCCCGATATGCTCGCTGATGATGAACTCCATGCGCGCCAGCCCGACGCCTGCTTGCGGCTGCATGGCGACCCGGAATGCCATTTCGGGGGTGCCGACGTTCACCATGATCGGGGTGCGCGGCTGTTTGAGCTCGCTCAGGGGTGTTCGCGTCACGTCGAAAGCGACCGTTCCCCGGTAGATGCTGCCAATGTCGCCTTCGGCGCAGGAGATCGTGACGCTTGTCCCGGTCTTGAGCTTCTCGGTGGCGTGGGTTGCACCCACCACCGCGGGAATGCCGAGTTCGCGGGCCACGATGGCGGCATGGCAGGTCCGGCCGCCGGTGTCGGTGATGACGCCGGCTGCGATCTTCATGACCGGCTCCCAATCCGGACTGGTGGCCGGAGCGACCAATATCTCGCCGGGCTTGAAGGCTGCGAGGTCTCGCGCGCTCGCAATGCGGCGCGTGCGCCCGGCAGCGATCTTTTCGCCGACCGCGCGGCCGGTGACGATGACAGGCGCCCGCCCCTTCAGCGCGTAGGTTTCGTAGACGTCCGGCGAGCGCTGCGAGGCCACCGTCTCGGGCCGTGCCTGAATGATATAGAGCTTGCCGTCGGCGCCGTCCTTGGCCCATTCGATGTCCATCGGCATGGCGGTGCCGGCATGCTTCGAGTAATGCGCCTCGATCCGCACCGCAAAGTCCGCCAGATTGAGCACCTCCGCATCGGAAATGCAGAATTTCCGCCGCTCGGCATCGGGCACCTTCCGGGTCAGCGTCGCATGGCTGCCGCCCCGCTTGCCGTAAATCATTCGTATTTGCTTGGCCCCGAGCCGGCGGCGCAGCACACAGCGGAATCCCTGGGCCAGCGTCGGCTTGTGAACGTAGAACTCGTCGGGATCGACCTCGCCCTGGACGATGGTTTCGCCGAGGCCGTAACAACCGGTGACGAAGACCACGTCGCGAAAGCCGGATTCGGTATCGAGCGTGAAGATGACACCGCTGGCTCCGATGTCCGAGCGCACCATCTTCATCACGGCGACGGAGAGAAAAACCTTGAAGTGATCGAACCCGTTGTCGATGCGGTAGGAGATCGCCCGGTCGGTGAAGATAGAGGCAAAGCAGCGCCGGCAGGCCTCGAACAGATCCTTCGGTCCACGCACATTGAGGAAGCTTTCATGCTGGCCCGCGAAACTCGCGGTCGGCAGATCTTCCGCCGTCGCAGAACTCCGCACGGCGACCGCGACGCCGGCCCCGGCCTCCCGTTCAAGCAGGCGATACGCTCCCACGATCTGCTCGCGGAGGGGGGCTGTGTCCATCGCCCGGTAGACGACTTCGCGGGCCTTGGCGGCGGTGGCCGCAAGCTGCTTGATCTTGCGCTTGTCGAGACCGTCGAGAAGCCGATGCAGCTCGTCGGCGACGCCGGGCTGCGACAGTGCATCCCGGTAAGCGTCGGCCGTGATGGCAAAGCCGTTGGGGACAGCCACCCCTTCGGAGGCGAGCGTCGAATAGAGTTCGCCGAGCGAGGCGCTCTTGCCGCCGACAAGACCCACGTCCTGCAATCCGATTTCGAGGAACGACCTGATATATCCCGACATGGCGCCAATAAATCACCCCGGATTCGCGCCGTATTGACGAAGGTCAAGGCCGCCTGCCGGAACGGGTCCGCGCATCGCAAAGTCGGCTGTCGGCGCTGAGCGTCAATCGCTGAACCCGGCGTTAACCCGGGACAGCGGATAAGGTTGTTGATCCGGCGTATCACCAACCCTGATGTCGAGAGACCGATGGTTCACCCCAATCCTCCTGGACTCCTCCGCTTCTGGACGGTGCGTGCGGTTGCAGCCGTCGTCATCGCGATGGCCGCGATGGCCGCGATGGCCGCGGCGCGGGCGCAGACGGTCTCTCCTCCCGTCTGGACGGTGCCGGAAGTCGGCGCCCTGCCCGATGACGATCATGGCCGCCTGGTGCGGCGCGGGCGCGACCTGATCACCGCGACCTACGCCCACATCGGACCGGAGGTGCCGGATCAGGCCAAGCGTTTTGCCGGCAACAATCTCGCCTGCAGCAACTGTCATCTCGAAGCCGGCGCGAAGAAATTCGGCCTGCCGATCTTTGGGCTGTTCGAACTGTTTCCGCAATACAGCGCCCGCCTCGGCGCCGAAATCACCATCGAGGACCGGGTGAATTCGTGCATGACGCGCAGCATGAACGGCCGCGCGCTGCCGCCGCACAGTCCGGAAATGCAGGCCATCGTGGCGTACATCAAGTTTCTGTCGTCGGGAGTTCCAGCCGGCAAGGTGCTGTCAGGTCTAGGCACTGGATCGATGCCTGAACTCGATCGGGCGGCCGATCCGGTTCGCGGCAGGGCGATCTACGCCAATGCCTGTCTCGCTTGCCACAACACCGACGGCTCCGGAATCCGCCGCAGCCTGCCGACCTCCGATCTCGGCTACATGGTGCCGCCGCTGTGGGGCGCGGACAGTTTCAACAATGGCGCCGGCATGGCCCGGCTGATCACCGCGGCGAACTTCGTTCACTTCAACATGCCGCACGGGACGGACTACCTCGATCCGCAGCTCACGGTCGAGCAGGCATGGGACGTCGCCGCTTACATGATCTCTCAGCCGCGTCCGACTAAGCCGGGCCTCGACAAGGATTTTCCTGACCTCCTGACCAAGCCCGTCGATGCGTCTTACGGCCCGTATGCCGACGGCTTCGATCAGCGGCAACACACCTACGGACCATTCGCGCCAATCCGGGCGGAGCACGCCAGGAAGCAGAAAGGCGACGCGCCCAGGTAAAGCGCCCAAATCGAATCCAGTCGCTGCGCGGCAAATTTCCGGTCGTTTCACCAAGTCGTGCGGATGGATGAGAACGACGCAAACTCGATGCCCCCTCCCTCTTCGCGATTTCCTTGAGATCGCATTTGCCTGTGACCCGGTAGCCAGCGGGCCGGTTTACATCTGATTCATCGTAATTCTTAAAACGAGATTCAAATTGTGCGTTCATGATCGCCCCGCTGGGCTGGGCGGCCAGGCATTATTGATTGCTGCGTGAAGCTCGCATTGCGATGAGCCCCGCAAGGAAGGCCGTTTGCCCCGTTCAAAATAGGGAAACATCGGCATGGCGACCGCGGGCCGAGCGATTTGTGCTGCCATTTTCGTCGAATTTGGAGCGACACCATCGGCGCGTTGCCGCGATTCCGCTATGCATTGGCCATGGGTCGCTCGCCGATTGTGGCTTGCGTTCGAGGCGGTGGTCACTCGGGCGAACGCGTCATGTCGATCGGGATTGCGCCGGGTGCGGCGGGACCCCAAAGCTTCGAGACCTTTACCCGCGCTGGCCTCAAGGCTTTCGGCCCTTTTCGCTATATCATGCGGGCTGGCGCTTGCCGGTTGTGCCTCCAATTCGCCTCAGCGTGAATCCAAGGCGGCTCCCGCCATCCACGCTGCCGCGCCTCTCCATCAGCATGAATCCAGGGCAGCCCCCCCGATGCACGTTACGGCGCCCGCCCATCGATACTCTGAACAGCGAATTCGCCGGCCCGACCGGGCGCTGCTTGCTCCGCAACCTGCGCCGGATTGCGAGTTCAGGGGATCCGACGACCTCAAGCCCGTGGATCCGGATCAATGGGCGCGCCTGAAGCTCGATTACGAGCGGCAATGCTACCAAAAGGCGGAGCAGATGGTCCGCGACCGTCTAAAGTTGCTGCAGGCGTCGAGATGCGAGATTGAGCCCGTGCGGCATTCGCGGCGATTGATCCGGTGACGATCCAGTCCTGCCGTGACGGGCGGGTTCATCGACGGTTCGCCTTTTTGATGAATCGATATCCATTTGATTTTTCAAGACTGGGGCGCAGGTCTCGCAAGCGATCGGATCCGGTCCGTGCTCGCTACTGATTGCTCGAGAGACGGCTCAAGATGGACCGCCTTTGGTGGCACCGGCCGACAATACCGCGACATAATCAGCCACCGTAACCCCATCGGTCAAGGTTACCGCGCGAGCCGACTGGCGGAAGCCGAAACCTCAGCGCAGAATCCCAGCAGATGGATTGCCTCGGCCCGATGATCCAATGGACTATAAAACGTTCACGAACGACAGCCTCACCTTGATGTATGAGAGCGTCCGCGGGGCGCTCGCTGCTGATGATGCGTTTCGCGAACTGGGAGAAGAACCGAGATTTCGTATTCGCGAGACGATTGGCTGGAAACTGCATGCCTCTGAACTCGAAGTCGAAATGCGCCGGCGTGAAAGGGTCTTCGAAGCTATCGATTGGTCCGAAAACAATTGCATTCCGCCAGTTTCGTGAATCCCTCGCGCAGAACGCGCCGGCATGGGCCGAAGTCATTCTTTCGCCACACTGATTAACATTTTCAACGCCGGGATGTCTCTTTTAGGCCTTTTTTGATCAAACATAATCCTTGTCAATCGGCGACCCCACAGTGGGAATTTTTGAAAAGGATCAGGCGCGCAAGTAATTATTGAGAGCAACTATGAAGACTCTCTACGATTTGCTCGGTGCTCTTCCGGACGATGATGCCGAAAGTCTCAGGACTGCATTCCGCAACGCCGCCAAAGCGGCTCACCCTGACGCCAATACTGACGATCCGGATGCTCCGTTAAGGTTCAGGCAGATTATACGCGCCAACGCCATCCTGCGCGATGCGGCGCAACGGGCGGCTTACGACCGGTTATTGGCACACACGCGCCGGCAGCCTGGTCCGAAGTCGAAGCGCACCATTATCTCCTGCACGATCCGCAAGCTCGCCTCTGATGCGGTCGTGGTTATTCTTCTTTCCGTAGTGTCGATCGGCGGATACGTGTTTTTCGAGCGCCTTTCACAGGCATCTGCTGTTCCGGCAGAAGCGATCGAAGTTGCTGCTTATGGACCGGCCGCGATCGCCGCCGTCGTGCCGACGAGGCAATTCGATGCAACCGTCCGGGATGAGCGCGACAGGCTCGACGGTGTAGCCGTCCCCGGCAAGGCGGTCATTCCGGGCGTCGTTGCGCCCTCGGCGAATTCCGACAGCACTCCGGCAATTGCCAATGTCGGTCCGTCTCCCGACCTCGGAGTGACGCCCTACCCCGCAATGAAGCCTGATCCTGCCGTTAAGCCTGACCTTGCCGTAAAGCCTGACTTGGGAGTGAAACCGGATCTTGCCGTGAAACCCGATCTGGCGGGGAACCGTGCCAAATCCTTTCACGAGCAAGGGATCTTCGCATACCGCGATGGCGACCTGAACCTCGCGATCGCCAACTTCGATCTGGCGATCGAGATCAATCCGGGCTTGAAGGACGCATACATCGATCGCGGCATCGCTCTCTATCGTTTGCAGAAATTCGACCGCGCATTCGCCGACATAGCTCAGGCGAAGCGTATTGAAAATTCGAACCGAACCAAAACTCCTCGGCTGACGCCGCAGTGAAAACATCGTCTTCATCAGGCAAGGACTGAATTTGGTGGAATGCCTGTTCCCCAACGAGCGTCTGTCGGACGTCCCCCAGACGCTATGGGCGACCTTCGTCGACGTTGCGGCGGCCTGGGCTACGAGCTCTTGATTTCCTCAGTGCTCAATCTTCCTGACGCGACCGCACCGGCCGTCAGAAGCGCAACCAGGGATATAATGAGGACGCTCAAGTTCGTCAGGAAACTGGTCGCAGCCTGCCAGTCATGTCCGATGCCATAGCCGAGCCCCATATAGGCCGCGGTCCATATCAGGCGTCCAACCAGTGCGACCGCCAGGAATTTCGGAAGTCGAAAGCGGGTGATTCCGGCCAGCAGGCTGGCTACCGAGCTGAGATACGACATGAACGTGCGCGTGACGAAGACCGTAACCGATCCCCAACGGTCGAACAGCACTTGAACGCGTGTTCGCCGCGCCAACGAGTAGCCTATCCAGCGGCCATAGCGCTCGAGAATTCTGCCGCTGAGAGAGCGGCCAAGGCCGTAACCGGCCGCGTCGCCGAGGACCGACGCGACCACGACAATCGCCGCGGCCCAGATCCAATCCAGCCGCCCCTGGGAAGCCAATGAGCCCGCCACGGTGGTCGCGACACCGTCAGGCAAGGGAAGGCCGACAGCGCCGAGAAACAGTATCAGCCCCAGGACGGGATAGCCGTAAACCAGCAACGCAGTCAGAACTTCATCGCTGATCGTCGTGAACCAGTTTGAGTTTCCGCCTTTGATGTCCGGCGGACCGCCGGGTGCCAGATCGGCGATTGCCCGTTGAGCGCGCTTTGCATAGACGGAAGGCGAGACGCCGGCTCGCTCCGCAATGGACTTGAGACTTGTATTCGGATCGGTTTCCGGCGCCAGTCCGAGGCGCTCGATCAGGGCCGCATTGGATGTTCCGTAAGCGCTTGCAACGTATTGGACCGTCATCCAGGCGCGAATGCTGCTCGTCATCGGCGCGCCTGCCGCGTAGGCCGAGCGCAGCAGCATGAACGAGCCATAGGTGCGGAGCCCAAAAAACGCGGCGGACACCAAGGCAACGGCAAAGGCGATTGCGCCGATCCGGCGGGCCCACTTCGACCGGAGATGTGTCGATTTCGCCGTCACCGGGCAATCCGCCAGCGCTCGATGGCTGTGCCGTTGTGGTCCGTTGAGCGCCTGTCCTTGCCAGCCGCAACAACCTTGTGATGATGAACGCGAGACATGGTGCAACGACTTTTCCCGTGACGACTGCAGAGAGGCAAGCCAGGCGCGTGTAGAACCTCGCAGTTGATTATTTGCTGAAGCCGACCGGCCTGTTGATGCAGGTCAAGACCAGGCCCGCTCGGCCAAGCCATATTTTTTCAGTGTTGTGCGTTGTCGCTACTCGTCCCGACCAAGAGGGGATGCCTGTGCTTGATACTCCGGAAACATCGGCAAACGCCGCCGCTTCCGCTGTCGAAGGGACAAAGGATCAACGCATGACCGGCGCTGGAGGGTCGAAGAAGCTCGTGAGCGGTAGAAGCCTGACCATCAATCCAGTCAAGGCCGGCCTGGTGCTCGCCGGCTTAGGCGTCACTTGGCACGTCGGTCGCGTGATCCTGGTCGAACTGGGGCGGTCAGAGCCCCATGTGTTCGGGTCCCTGACATTCCCGCAAACCGCGTTGATCGTCATCACAGGGACGATGGTGGTTGCCTTCCTGCTCGCTTTCGGGCTCGCCCACCTCTGGAACCGGTGGGCGGGATCCATCACCCCGAAACGGGCGGTCTCGTTTGTCGTCGCCCTCGCGATGGTCTCCGGTGCCGGCGTGCTTGCCTGGAACATGTTCGTTCGGCCTCTCGACGTCCATGTCGCACGAACGGAGCAGAACGTCGCGGTTCAGGTGTTCGGGCTCGGCACCGTCGAAGCCCGCGTGGCCTCAAAGGTCGGATTCAAGGTCTCGGGCGTGCTGGTCGATCTTGGAGCCGATGTGGGTGATCACCTCACCAAGGGGGCGGTCCTTGCCCGTCTCGACGATCGGGAGCAGAGGGCACAGGTCGCCAGGGCCAAAGCGGCCGTCGAGCTGACCGAAGCCAATCTTCAACGAGCCAGTGCGAGCGTCGAAAAGGCGCAAGCGAATTACGCCAACGCTACACGCATCAGCGGGCGCCAGCAGAAGCTCGTTCAAACCAACTCCACCTCCGTCGAGGCGGCGGAAACCGCAAAGACCACGCAAGACGCTACGCTTGCCGACTTGAATCTGGCAAATAGCGACGTGCTGGTGGCCAAGGCCAACATCGGCGACGCCAAGGCGCAGCAGCAGCAGCAATCAGCCACGCTGGATTTTCATACCCTCACGGCACCCTACGACGCCCTGGTGACCGCACGGTCGAAGGAACTCGGTTCCGCGCTTGGGGCCGGAGAACCGGTGTTCACGCTGATCGACCCGAAATCGGTCTGGGTGCTTGCCTATATCGACGAGAGCAAAGCCGGCGAAATCCATGTCGGGGACCCCGTCGAATTTGTCCTGCGGTCCCTTCCGAAGCAGCGATTTCAGGGACAGGTTGCCCGGATCGAACCTGAAAGCGATCGCGTCAATGAAGAACGTCGGGTAGAGATCGCGTTCGACCGCATACCCGACAGCTTCAACCTCGGCGAACAGGCAGAGGTCTACATCAAGACGGTGTCGCTCCTGCAGGCCCTGCTGGTCCCGGAAGCCGCGATCGAGGGGCTCGGCCAGGGTCGAGGAACGGTCTGGACCGTCGAGGACGGGCACCTGCAAAAGCGCGAAGTGACGCTCGGACACCGGCTGCTCGACGGACGCTACGAGATTGTTGGCGGATTGCCGGACAACACCGTCGCGGTCACCCAATTGCGCAGCGGGCTGCGCATCGGCCGCGCCGCCAAGATCACCGCCGAGCCACGCAAATGAACCTGGCGTACCGGGATATCAAGCACAATCTGCTGCGTTTCGTCCTGACCAACTTCGGATTGAGCCTGCTGCTCGGCATCGTGATCGTGATCACCGGGGTCTATGGGGGCCTGATCGACGATGCGCTGAGGCAGGCACGCGCGGCTAATGCCGATCTCTGGGTGGTGCAGGCCGGGACCAACGGACCCTTCGCGGAATCTTCGCGAATCCCGGGCGACACAAGGGAGTTGGTTGCCCGGGTCTACGGCGTGGAACGCGCGGGCGCGGTCACCTACCAATCGATCCAGACCGTGTTGAATGGAAAGCCGCTCCGCCTATTCCTCATCGGCTTCGAGCATGACCGGCCCGGCGGTCCGCGCAAAATCCTGGCCGGTCGCGATATCCTGCGCAGCCATTATGAGATGATCGTCGACCGTTCCGCCGGCCTCGCGCTCGGCCAGGAGGTGCCGCTGGGAACCCACGGCCACAAATTTACCGTGGTCGGCCTGATGCGCGATGAACTGACATCATCCGGCGATCCCGTTGGCTACATTACCCTGCATGACGCACAAGAGCTGCAGTTCGAACTCTCTCCCTCGGCTGAACGACGTGAAGTCTCCCGAGGCGGACCATTACAATCGAACGACCAGATCAACGCCGTCATTACCAGGGTGTCGCCCTATGTTCCCCTCAGCGAGGTCGCCGCCGCACTGACGCGATGGAAGCACCTCACTACGCTTACTCAGACGCAGCAGGAAAACCTGTTGAGCAAGGAGGTCATCGAGAAATCGCGCAAGCAGCAGCTCATGATCATGGTGCTGCTGATCATCGTATCAGCGGTCATCATCGCGCTGATCGTCTACACGCTGACCATGGACAAGGTGCGCTCCATCGCCACGCTCAAATTCGTCGGTGCCCCGGATCGGACGATTATCGGCCTTATCGTTGAGCAGGCCCTATCGATGGGAATATTCGGCTACTTCGTCGGGCTGACACTTGTTCTGATCTTCAAACCCTACTTTCCGCGGCGGCTGGTGCTGGACTTCGACAGCATCGCCGTGGTGTTCGTCGTCACGGTGGTAATCTGCCTTGCCGCCAGCACGCTCGGCATAAGGCTTGCGCTCAAGATAGACCCCGCGGAAGCGCTCGCGAGTTCGGGGTAAGACGATGCCCATGCCCGGCAAACAAGCGATCGTGCGCATCGAACACCTCTCCAAATATTTTGGCGCGGGCCCCGCACGGGTCAATGCCCTGGTGGATATCAACATGGAAGTCTATCCTGGCCAGGTTGTCGGCCTCATGGGCCCGAGCGGCTCAGGCAAGACCACGCTGCTCAACTGCATCGCCTGCATTCTGCAGCCGAGCAGCGGGCGCATCACGCTCGACGGCGAAATGGTCTATGACGACCGCTGGCTCAAGGCGGATTTGCGCCGGCTGCGGCTGGACAAGATCGGCTTCATTTTCCAGTACCCCAATCTGCTGCCGTTCCTCGACGCCACCGACAACGTCGCCGTAGTGCTGCAGCTTGCGGGGTTTAATTCCGCTGCGGCTCTCACCCGCGCCGTCGAGCTATTGGACTATCTGGAAGTCGGCCACCGCAGGCACGCGATGCCTGCGCAATTGTCCGGCGGCGAAGGGCAACGCGTCGCGATTGCCCGCGCGCTCGCCAACCGGCCGCGTATCATTCTCGCCGACGAGCCGACCGCGCCGCTCGACTCCGCTCGCGCCAGAATAGTGATGGACCTGCTGCGGCGGATCGCCGTCGAACAGGATGCTGCGATCATCTGCGTCACGCATGACGAAATGATTCTCGATCGGTTCGATCACATTTTCCGGCTGCGCGACGGCCGGCTTGAGGCGGAGATGTCGGCTGTGAAAGAAACCGCCACTTAGCGTCACTCGAGCCGCCACCTCGCTAGTCCAGTTCCATGTCATCCGTGCGCTTATATTCAGCGATACCAGGGTTCCGCAATTGTACTTAAGTGCTTCTCCGTAAGATATGGACCGCAATATCGCGGCTCGCCGATCTCGACTAAAATTCGTGGGCTGGATGGAGTCTAAAAACTGAAGCGGCCCACGCGTTCAATTTCATTGATCGACTTATCTTCCTGAAGGTGTCGAGATGACAGATGGAACGATCAAAGTCCTTCTCATGGTCATGCTGCTCGGTGGTCTTGTTGGTGCAACTTACGTCCCGGAGACCTGGGAATCTCTCCCGATGTTCGTAGCCCGAACGATGGCGGTAGTTTGGTCAGCGATCGCATTGTCGGAGCGCACATTGCAGCACGCTTTTCTAAAGCGTTTTCCCTCTGGCGCCAATCGTGCGTCAGCGCAGATTTCAGCGTAAGCCGTGCAAGGGCCGCATGGAAATTTGAGCCGCGTTCAGGCGACAGCGTGATCGGACCGCGCGCGAAAGCTCATGCCAGCATTTGGGGGTTCTATTTTAGGCGGTAGCCTGCGTGGCAACCCACGCATTGAGCCGTTACCTCCGCAAGCCCCGCAAACACCGGCTTTAGATCGCCGGTAACGCTCGCATCCTGGGCGGTGATAGCAAACCGGCTTGCAGCGCGGTGCATCGCCGTCCCGGCGTCCTGCATCCCCTGCGGCATATATTTGGACACTTCCGCAGCGCCGTGCAGCCCCAGCGATGACATTCCAAGCCGTGACTCCGCGAGCTTGGCCGCAACGTCCGGATGACCCATGCCGAGTTGCATTTGGATCTCCTGGAGAGTCTGGAGATGATCGCGCATGTTCGCGAGTGTTTCCTCGGCCAGCACTGGAGGAAACGTTACAAATTCCCTCGCGTCTGGAGCGCTGGGGGCGGTCATGTCATGACTGTGTTGATGCTGAGCGACAGCGAGCGTTGCACTGCCGCCGACCAGAACGGCGGCAACTATGGCCACAAGAAAACGCATATATCCTCCTCTGATCAGTTTAGCGCCTATCGTGACGAGGGTATATGATTTCGATCATATCGCCAGGATTTCGTCGACCGCATCGAATGGCTCGTGAGCTTACGAGCACTGCTGCTCCAACTGACTTTCTTGGGGCGGGTCGATGGCCGCTCGCTGTTGGCGGGCTGCCTGGTGCAGCTCTGCGGCGGCGGGCGGCGTTCTATTTCGCAGCGTCCGCCCGCGTCAGTCCGATGATCCGCGGCAGCGAGCCGGTGGTGGCGACGGGGTCGGCACCCTCGACACCCGGCGGCAGCGGCGCCCGCGCGGTGGCATCCGGGAAGCGCTGTTTCATCTCGCGCAGGAAGCCGTCGAGCGTATCGACCTTCGCGGCCATCTTGGCGATCTCGCCGAATTCGGCGCTGTTGGCGGCGGCCGGCTTGCTCGCGACGTCGAAGGCGGTGCGGTCGGCCTCGCCGCTCATCAACGGCGCGTATTTTTCGCGGAACCGCGCCAGCCCGAGGGAATCCTCGGCCAGCGCGTATCCGACCACGGCGCGGATCACGTCGCTCTTCTCCGAGGAGTTCAGCGGCTTGAAGTCGCGCCAGCGGTCGCCATAGTACAGTTCGATCTGTTCGGACGCCTCCCGCCAGCGCCGCGCCGCCCAGTAGATGTCGGAGCGCAGCCGGATCGCTTCGCGGCCGGTGATGTTGGAGATGATGTCGAGCGCGAGGTCGTGACGGCCGACGTCGCTCTGCGCGCGCGCCTCCAGGAGCAGCCGCTGCTGGCGCAGTTCGCCGGAGAGATCGGCGATGCGCGTGGAGCGAAGCGCCGAGATCGCGCGATCAGGCTTGCGGTTGGTCAGGTAAACCATGGCGAGCTTTGCCGCGACCTGGGCGCGCGCCGCGCCCTCCAGCCGCTTGTCGACCTGATACTGCAAGAGTTCGGCGGCCTGATCGAGCAGGTCGACCGCGACCAGCCGGTCCGCCAGCCGCCGGATCATTTCGTCGCCGCGCCGCCCGATCGGCGTCAGTTCGCGATTTTCATAGAACATGGCGAGCGCGTCGACCGGCGGAAGATCATCGCCCTTCGGGGTGAGGAACAGCTGCACGAACAGCGCGGAAACCGCATCCTGAGCCTGCCGCGCCGCCTCCGAATTGGGCTGCAGCCTGGTCGCGACCCTGGCGGCGGCAAAGGCCTCCCCGTAACGCCCGGTGTCGGCGTAGATGCGCTCCAGCATCTGCTGCGTCCTGACCTCGACGCCGTCGCCCCGCCACGTCGCCTGCAGCGTTTCGAGTTCGCGCAAGGCGTCGGGCTGGCTGATTTCGTCGCGCCGCTGCTTGAGCGCGATCCAGCGCAGTTTGGCCTCGGCCGCCGCGGGCCGGTCCGGCGACTCCATGGCGAGCTTGTATTGATCCTGCGCGTCCTTGTCGTGTCCGAGCCCTTCGGCGAGCCAGCCCCGCAGTACCGCGATCGAGGGCTGCATCTCGGGCGGAACGCCGATGACGTCCAGCTCGCTGCTGCGTTTCGATGCTCCCGGAAAATCCTTGACCTCGAGCGAGGCGCGCATGGCGTCGGCCTCCACGATGCGCTGCAGATCGGTCGGCAGCGAGGGGATCGCCACTTCGGCGTTCTTGAATTTCTCCCGCGCGTCCGCCCACTTCTCCTGGCGCGCAAAGGCCAGCGCCCTCCACAATTGCGAATCGTAATTGCCGCCGACCGTCGGGTTGTTGAGATCCTTCAGGGCCTTGTCGGGCCGGCCGATCAAGGTGTTGGCGACCGAGCGCATGACCAGCGCATTGGGATCCTCGAGTCCGGCCTTGGCGCCGGAGAGGATGAGATCGAGAACGCCCTTGGCCTCGTGATACATCGCGCGCGACATGTAGAAACGGGCGAGATCGAGGTTGGCCGCGATGCGCCGGTCGGCCTCGGCTGACCCGGCCGTGGCGATCAGTTCGTCCTGCCGCGCGATGAAGTTCCCCTCCTGGCCCTTGCGCCACTCGATGGGATCGAAGACCGGACGCGCCGCCGACGTCGCGCGCTGCGCGCCGACCTCGGCCGATGACAGCGTCAAGCCGCCGGGGCGGCCGAGCAGTATCTTGTCCGGTGTGATTTCGACGGTGATGTCGTCGGAGTTCGGACGGATCGCGACGCCGTGGACGGATTCGAGCAGCGACATCTCGACGAAATCCTGCCGCTTGATGAAGCCGCGAACCGGCGCCGCCGCCGTCACCACCATGATGGTATCGCCGGCATCCGGATCGACCAGCCGATGCAGGCGGCCGGCCTTGGCGAGAGGCACCGTGACATTGGCCAGCGAGGGATCGGCGATGTTGCGAATCGCCACCAGGGGCTGGCTCGGCGCGCGCAGAGTGTCGGAAAAGTTGAGCGTCCAGGTCTTGCCGCCGGCCTCTTCGTCGCTGGTCAGCGACGGCAGTTGCGGGCGGTTGAGGCGAATGCGGATCGCCTGCCCGTTGTCGAGCGCGAATACGCTGACGTCCGAGATGATCGCCCCGCCCCTGCTGCGGATCGGTTCGACATCGATCGGTCTTGCGGAATCGAACACCAGCCATACCGCGTCGGCGCGGCGAAACGCCGCCGCCGGCGTCGCCGCAGCGAACGAGAACGTCAGGTTCAGGCCTTCGCTGGTTCGCATGGCCGCGACGATGGTCGCGCCGGCCGTGCTCGCCGGAGCCGGCTTGGCCTCGGCTGCCGGTTTGGCCTCCGCCGCCGGTTCCACGGTTGGGGCGGCCATTTTCGGCGCCGGCTCGGCCGCGGCGGCCGGGGCTTCCTTCGCCTGCGTCTCCTGCTTCGGCGGTTCGGATTTCGGCGCTTCGAGCTTTGGCGCCTCAGACATCGAGGCTTCGGATTTCGGCGGCTCGGAGACGGGCGACATTGCCGGCGCCGTCTCGGGCTTGACCTCGATATTGGCCTCCCTGGCGATCGTCTCGGAGGTCGGCGGCACGATGGGAGCGGCCTGCTTCGGCCGGGCCGGCGGCTCGGCGAGCTTCGCCGCCGCGACCAGCGCGGCCGGCGACGCGGCCTCATGACCCGCGGACGCGGCGTGCGCCGGTGCGGCTGTAGCCGGAGCGTGCGAGGCATCCGCCGCCGGCGCAGGCAGCACCGGCGGCTTCTGCGGCTGCTGGAAGGCGACGTCGATCACGTAGTTCTTCTCTTCGCGGAAGGAATGGACGTCGACATCGCCGATCATCGTCATTTCCACCGAGGTCGCGTCGCCGACGATCTTCTGGCTGATCGAGGCGATATTCGGCGGCGCCGCCTCCTTGGCGTCGGCCAGATCGAAGGTGACGGGCGCGTTGAACTGCAGCGTGAGTTTCTGGTCGTTCAGTACCGAGGAAACGCCTAAACCGTCCTGCATCTCGAACACGAATCGCACGAAGGTCGGCTGCACCGAGGTGCGCACACGGATGGTCGGCCGCCGCTTCGCCTCGGCTTCCGCGCGCTGCAGGCGAAGCGCGCGTTCGGCGACGCGCGCGCGCTCGGCGAGTTCGCGCACCACCTCTTGCGGCAGGCTGGGCGGTGGACCTTTCCAGGAGTCGGGCAACAGATCGATGAACACCCGTTCGCCCGCGGTCATGGTGTTGACGGTCACCCGGCGCGCCAGCGACAGCCGGATCGCCGAGCCGTCGGGATCGCGGCGCGCTGAATTGATGTAATCGGGCGCTCCCTCCGGCACCCTGTCGACTGGAATATCCACCGGCTGCGCGAAGCGGATCACCAGGATCGAGCCCGCGGTGGTCACCTCCGACGGGACATCCCTGGCGAGCTTGAGAACCAGCCGGGCGTAGCCGTCGGCAGAAGAAAACATCGCCTCGCCCTTGACCGCATCCGCCGCCTGGCAGGCGCCGGAATAGCCAAGGCCGATCAGGAGCAGGACAGCGGCAAACGACGAGGTGTGCGAGAGGCAACGCTGCGCCGCCCGCACGCAGGCGCGGGCTTGCGACCAAAATCCAGCGGCAGCCTTTCGCGCCATTCCAAAGGGTCTTTCAGGTCAAAGGATCGCTTGCGGCAAGACGCGCTGGCGCGCGCGCCTCGCGCTTCGAATCCTAGAATTGGCGAATTAAGGTCCTGTTAAATATCCCGTCAGTTGGTCTTCTGCGGCAGCATCTTGCCTTCGATTTTGGGAAGATCGGCGGCGGAGGCGGAAGCGGACTGATCCGGTCCGGCGCGCCGGGCCATTTCGACGGTGAGCCGCTCGGCCGCGTCCGTCGACATCAGCCCGAGGATATCCGACATCTTGCGCGGCGCGATCTGGGTGGCGATTTCGATCAGCACCGGCATTTCCAGGTGGTCGAACACCTTGGCGGCGTCCTTCGGCTTCATGCCCTCATACATGGTGATGATGCCCTTGAAGCGGGCGGCGTCGGTTTCGGCTTTCTGCTGGGTTGCGGTGGTGATGCGGGATTCCGTCGCCTTCAGTTCGTCAGAGCGCGATTCGATCCGCTTCTCGGCGGCCTTGAGCAGGCTTTCGCGAATGTCGATTTCACGCGAGCGGGCTTCTAGCTCCTGGCGCCGCGACTGCAGCCGCTCGAGGATCGCGCGCTCCGACGCCGACACCGGCGCGGTCTGTTCGGGATAGATCACCGTCCCCTCGGGCGCCTTCGGCGCTTCCGGCTCGGCAGGCTTGGCGGCCTCTTCCTTCGGCTTTTCGTGGACGGACCCCGTGGTGTCGACGGGAGCGATCTTGCCGCCCGGGAAGTTGAAATTGTCCTGCGCCCAGGACGTCGTGCTTGATGACGTCTTGTCCGATGACGTCCCGCCCGATGGCAACTGATAGTCGAACACGTAGCCGCCGTCGATCACGAGGCCGGCGACCTTGAGCACCGTAAGGCCAGCGATTGCGACCAGCACGACCGGAATGACGCGAATGTCACGAAGCGATTTCATGCGGCAAGGCCACCAGACCTTCTGCGGTCGGAGAACGCCTGGGCCGCCGCGGCGACGGCCTTGGCGGTCGACGGCGCGGGTACTTCGTCAGGCTCCGGCTCCGCCACTGCGGAGGCGGGCCGCGCGGCGATCGCGATCCGAGACAGCCGGCGGAACACATTGTCGCCTTCCGCGAGCTGCTTCTTCAGCTGCTGCGACATCTGCTCGGCCGAGGTGAGCTGGCTGCCGAGATGCTCGTTGACGTCGCGAACGGTATGCTTGAGGCCGCCGATCGCGCGCTCGGCGATTTCGGTCGCGGTGATCAGCTCGGCGATCGTCGCCTTCAGCGAATGCTCATCCGCCTTCAGCCGCTTCAGCCGCTTGTTCAAGAGCATGCAGTAGCCTATTGTCACCATTAGCAATATTGCGACCAGGCTCTCGATCGCAATTCCAAGTGTATGACTCATTGGGCCTCCAACGCCTTGTTTTGCTCATCGGCCTTCTCGAACATCGCGAAGGTGGTATTCGGTTTGCGCAGCTGCTTGGTGACGCGGATGGCGACGCGGTCGCCCACCCGCCCCATCCGCCCCTCGGTCAGGATGACGCTGCCGCAGCGCACCTCGACCAGCGCGTCGGCGCGCATCTCGAGCGGCAGGGTGTCGCCGACCTTCAGCTTCATCAGCTGCTTGAGCGGGACCTCGGCCTCGTAGAGCACGGCGTCGACCGAAATCTCGGCCTGCGCGACTTCGGTGGCGAAGTGCCCTTCCCAGATCGGATCGCGGCCGAATTTTTCGCCCATGAACATCTGCAGAAGCACGGGGCGAATCGGCTCGATGGTCGCATAGGGCAGCAGCAGCTCGATATTGCCGCCGCGGTCCTCCATGTCGATGTGCAGCCGCACCAGAATCGCGGCGTTGGCGGGACGGCTGATGGCGGCGAAGCGCGGATTGGTCTCCAGCCGGTCGATGCTGAAGGTCACCGGCGACAGCGGCCGGAACGCCTGCTCGGCATCTGACAGCACGACCTCGACCAGCCGCTTGACGAGGTTGGTTTCGATCGTGGTGTAAGGCCGGCCTTCGATGCGCAGCGAGGTCTGGCCGCGCCGGCCGCCGAGCAGCACGTCGATCATCGAATAGATCAGGCTGGAATCAACCGTAGCGAGGCCGAAATTCTCCCATTCCTCGGCCTTGAACACCGAAAGCACGGCCGGCAGCGGTATGGAATTCATGTAGTCACCGAACCGCACCGAGGTGATGCGGTCGAGCGAGACTTCGACGTTGTCGGAAGTGAAATTGCGCAACGAGGTGGTCATCAGCCGCACCAGGCGGTCGAAGACGATTTCGAGCATCGGCAGACGCTCGTACGACACCATCGCCGAATCGATGATGGCGCGGATGCCGGAATGGTCGTCGAGATTGACTTCGCCGGCGGAGAAGCCGAGCAGATTGTCGATTTCCTCCTGGGAAAGGACCCGCTCGCCGCCGTTCTTGCCGCCGCCGAAATCGCGGCTGCCGTCCTCGACCATGGCGGCCCATTGCAGCGCCATGGTTTCGGAGAGTTCATTGGCCGCAGCCGCCTCCGCGGCCTCCGCGGGATCCTCCGAATCGAGCGAGGCTTCCCATTGGGCTGCAATTGCATCCTGGTCGACTGGATCGTTGCCCGCCATGTTGTCAGATCCGCCCGCTCATTGAACGACGACTTCCTTGAACAGCACGGCGCTGACCTGGTTCGGCGCCACCGCGACATTGACCCGCTTGGTGAGTTCTTCCTTGAGCCGGAACAGCCCCGCCGAGCCGTTGAGATCGGTCGGGCGCAGTTCGCGCAAATAGCTCTGGAAGATGTCGGTGACGCGCGGCATCGATGGCTTGATCGCCTCGATCTGCTTCTCTTCCTTGACCTCGAGCACGAGCTTGACCTTGAGATATTGCACGCGCTCGCCGGGGGAGCCGGCCAGGTTGACCAAAATCTCCGGCACGTCGACGAAGGACGGCGGCTTCGCCGCCGGCGCCTCGGCGTGCGTTTCCTCCCCGCTGTGGTGGAAGAACAGGAGCCAGGTCCCGACACCGCCGCCGAGGACGACGAGCAGGCCTGCCGCTGCGATGATCAGCTTGAGTTTGCCTTGCGGAGCCGGTGCGGCTTCGGTGCCGTCCGCCGCGCCTTCCGCCAGTTCGTTGTCCGCCATCGCTTGAGCCCGGTCCGGTCTTTAAAAAAAATGAACTCGATGCCGCGAAGCAGGCCATGACGCGATACAAATGCCTCCAGCGCACACGCGCTCTCCTGAGGGAGACGCTAAGGTAACAATGGTTAATGGAACCTTTCTTTTGCCCGCCAGGTGGGAAAAAGTTGCCGGGCAAACATGGTCAACAAGACCTTTCTGCCGCCCCTGAAGCGCCCCGGCGAAACAGCTAACTCCTTATAAAATCGTCATTTTACGACTTGGCACGGCTTTCGCTGTACTGAATGCGAACCGCAGGCTTGGGAGAGCCTTCGGTTCGAACGGTCCGCCGGAAAGCTTGGGAGAGCAGACCAGCGGTTCATCAGAGGGGAGAACCACCGATGGAGAATGCGCTTCTCATCGGACTTTCGCGGCAGATGGTCCTGGAACGGCAGATGGATGTCGTCGCCAACAACCTCGCGAACGTCAACACCAACGGTTTCAAGACCGATGCGTCGCTGTTTCAGGAATACCTGAAGACCGGCGCGCACGAGGACAATTTCATCGGCTCCGACCGCGCCGTCAGCTACGTGCAGGACAGCGGCACCTATCGCGACCTCACGCAGGGCGCGGTGCAGCCGACCAACAATCCGCTGGATCTCGCGATCGACGGCGACGCCTACCTCGTGGTGCAGACGGCCGGCGGCGAGCGCTACACCCGCGACGGCGGCCTGCAGCTCAACAGCCAGGGCCAGCTCGTGACGGTTGCCGGCGATACCGTGCTGGGCGGCAGCGGGCCGATCGTGTTTCAGCCGACCGACCACGACATCAACGTTTCGCCCGACGGCACCGTCACCGTGCTGGAAGGCAACGGCACGACCGACGCGATCCGCGGCAAGCTTCGCCTCGTCAGCATCGCCAGCGCGCAGCGGCTCCTGAAGGAAGGCTCGAACCTCTATTCAGCCGGCGAAGCCGGCCCTGCGCAGCCCGACGTCAAATCCCAGATCCGCCAGGGCTTCATCGAGAAGTCCAACGTCAACTCGGTGGCGGAGATGAGTCGCATGATCGAGGTGACGCGCGCCTACACCCAGATCGCGACGCTGCTCCAGCAGCAGAGCGACCTGCACAAGACCGCGATCCAGCAACTCGCCGACGTTCCCGCGTAACCGCCATACAGGAGACCACCCATGCAAGCTCTTCATACCGCTGCGACGGGAATGGCGGCCCAGGAACTCAACGTCCAGGTCATTTCCAACAACATCGCGAACCTGCGCACCACCGGCTACAAGAAGCAGACCGCCGCGTTCCAGGACCTGATCTACGAGCACATCCGCCGGGTCGGCGCGCAGGCGTCCGACCAGGGCACCATCCTGCCGGTCGGCATCGATATCGGCGGCGGCGTGAAGACCGTCGGCACGCCGCGATCGATGACGCAGGGCACGCTGTCGCAGACCGGCAACGATCTCGATATCGCCATCACCGGCGAGGGATTCTTCAAGATCCAGATGCCGGACGGCACCTATCAATATACCCGCGACGGCACCTTCCAGATGGACAACCAGGGCCGCATCGTCAACGCCCAGGGCAACCTGGTGCAACCCGCGATCACGATCCCGCAGAATGCGTCGGGCCTCACGGTCAACGCCCAGGGCCAGGTCTCGGTGACGCTGCCGGGCTCGACGACCTCGACCATCATCGGCCAGATCGGCCTGACCCGCTTCATCAACAAGGCCGGCCTGCAGCCGGTCGGAAACAATTTGTTCACCGACACGCCCTCGTCCGGCCCCCCGCAGGACGGCCTCGCCACCGCCGAGGGT
>JBGPSI010000066.1:0-22586 GCA_041490045.1 Bradyrhizobium sp. | reverse complement strand
TTCGCGGTTCTGCAAGCGTAGGCTCTAATACTTGGCCGCGGCGACAAGGTGATCGAAAGAAGGGGGCCAGTCCCGCTTGGGGGACTTAGCAGACATCAGATTTTAGCGAGTGAAGGGGATGTTGCAACCAAGTTGAGGTGTCCCTTGCTCTGCAAAGTTAAAATGTCACTCGGCAGCTTCTGAAGGAGCCTGGGCCGACGCTGCGGAGACGTCGCTATCGCAGCGGCGGCGGCCCAGGCGGGCGGGTCGGGTTCTTGATTTTTTGCCTTGAGCGAGGCGATCAACGCGGTCTTTCATCAGGCCGGCTTTCTGGTTTGACCGTCTGGGACCGACCAGGTCTCCGCGATGGTGGGGCTGCTTATCCTGCTGCTGCTTAACCCAGGCCAGCACCTCGCCGAGACGCTTGTTCTCGATGATGGCCGCGTGGCTGACGCGCTGCAACTGGTCAAAGACGGAGTAAGGCAAGGGCAGTCCCTTCCAGCGGATCTCCAGCCGGCCATCGGGAAAGTCATAGATGTCGACCAGCTTGCCTGCCAGTGCCGCCGGTGTCTTATCGGGCCTCAGCATGAACTTCATGCGGTTATAATTGACTACCAACTGTCGCGAGACGGAGCGCTGTTCGCGCCAGCACAGGATGTCGTCGAGATCGTTCATGCCCGCGATAGGCCGATGCAAGTCTCGATCTCTCGCCGGCGGCTTGGCGAAACGGGCATTATAGGTCTGCAAGAATGCCGGCAGAAAGGCGTTCGCAGCCTCAATGGTGCTAATGCCTGCCAGCCGCAACTCCTTCACCAACCGGTCCTGCAGCGTGTGATGGGCCCGTTCCACGCGGCCCTTGGCCTGGCTAGTATTGGCGCACAGAATCTCGATGTTGAGCTCCGACAAAGCCCGGCCGAACTGAGTCATGCCGTCTCCGCTGGCGGCATCTTCCCTCGATACCCGAAAGATCGAATGCTTGTCGGAATAGAACGCAACCGGCTTGCCATGGTGCCGCAAATAGCTCTTCAGAGTCTCGAAATAGGCAAACGTGCTCTCGGATCGGACAAAGCGAAGCTCCATCAGTCGGCTGGTGGCGTCATCGATGAACACCAGAAGCGTGCAGGGTGGCGCACGGTCCTCGAACCAGCGATGGTCCGAACCGTCGATCTGAATTAGCTCGCCGACATGCTCACGACGATGGCGCGGCTGCTGGATCCGCTTGCGCTCGGCCCGCGGTAGCCAAATCCCGGCTTGCCGCATCCAGCCGCGCAACGTCTCCCGCGACACCCGCAGATCATGACGTTCGGCCAGCTTCTCGGCCGCAAACGTCGGACCAAAATCTGCGTAGTGCTCTCGAACCAGCGAAACCGCATGATCACGCACAACGTCGGGCAGGCGGTTGTTCGATGGCCGGCCACGCCGCCGGTTGGCAATCGCAGGTGCTCCGCCATCCCGGTAGCGCTTTAACAGCCGGTGGGTCTGCCGCCTCGTGAGGCGCATCAGATCGGCCGCCGCCGAAGTCGTCAGCCGGCCACCATCAAGCCGCGCCAGAACATCAATCCGATTCAGCTCTCGCTTGCTCATCAGCACCACACCCATCGGATCCCCAGCCTCCAAACCCCGTAAAGAGGTCGAAGACTGACATTCCAACTTTGCTCAGTGCTGACATTTTAGCTTTGCGCCTACAAGCGGATGTCGGAAATCCATTGTTATGGAACAATCTGACCAACTGATAAGCTTTGTGAAACGTTCGGCGCGAAGAGAACATTAAGGCGCGTTTTCCGTAACTGCTGAGAACAATCCTAAGTTTTTCTGGTTTCCGAGCTTAATAATTGCGAATTGGCTTTCCAACCGATTGGACCGCTAGCAGCACCGAGCGCATCTGCTTGGCAGTCTCCCCGCGTACGAACACGCCACACTCAAACGACCTCTCCAGCGCCGAACCCATAAAGTTGCTTGAGCCGACATAAAATTCCGAATCATCGGCGAGAACGACTTTGGCGTGAAAGGTCTCACGACCGGACGGCAACGATGAAGGCAACGCATACTCAATCACCGACACGTTCAGACGCCTGAAATCCGCAGCGCGCGGGTTGAACGCGTTCCCGCATTGCGGCTCTGCCAGCGGCCGGGAAATCAGGACACGACGCACCTCCGGACGGCAAAGCGAAAACAATTCCACCATCAGTTCGGCCCCTTGTGGGTCTATAAACGGGGAAAGAATAACCAGTTCCTGCTTGGCACCACGCGCCAAGTTGAAGAACGCATCGCTCGTTTGGAATACAACCGGCGGAAGCGCCTGCGCATCGTCAATGGCTCGGCGAAGTGCGCTTTTTAATCCCGGTTCGGTGAGCACAAGCCGAACCGCGTCACGATCTTTATGGACCCGGAGATAGGCGGCAACACCCCGGAGATTGTCGGCCAAAGCCGTGAACACAGAAGCCGGAGCGACCAGCCGGGTCGCGAAACTCGATCGCGCAGCACAGCCATTTTCTATAAGTGATCGGCGAACGATAGCGACATGCTCGGCCGAGACGTCCCCCAAACGAGACGACAGATCGCGATCCGAGCTGCCTATCGCCGCCGGAGTGTCAGCCAAATAGCCGACGATCCGTGCGGCCTGCGTGGCAAGCGGATAAAGCTCGCCCACGAGCGCATCAAAACGGCGATCATTGACCGGCTCTGGCATTTTCAAGCGCGTATTGGAGGTAGCCTTTGATGCGTTCTTCCCCGACGACGAAATCGGGTCGACCACGACCAATTAGGGTCGAGCGGCTGAGATATTTATTCGCCGTCAAGCAAATGACCTCCGGAATCATGATGCAGTCCGGGCACGCCCCGCCCTTCGTCATGCACAGATTTCCGAGATTGCAGCCCAGCGAGGTCGGAAAGTTGCGCAGATACGAGAGGAATGCCTCGTGATGATTGCGCCACAACGCGGACAAATCACCCAGATCAAGCGTCATTCCATTCCGGTAGACGACAAATCCGAGATCGCTCGGAAATAGGTATTCACCGATCGAACCCAAATCGAGGCCAGAAAACTGCTGAATTCCTTGCATGATGTAGTGCGCATAGGAATGAAGCAGCGCATAGGTCATTTTATAGATTGTCGGGTCCGACTTGCGGTCATGTTCTTCAAGATAACCAGACATGATTTGCGCTGAACTCAACATCGCAGCGGCGAAATTATCGGGATAATCCGCCAGAAGGCTCGCGTCGGCGCATCCCAATTCGGGCTGCAAAAGCCACGACCGAACAAGCGTTTCATCAAGTTGGAAATAAAACGCCTCGTTCGATTGTTCGAGAACATAAACTGGGTGACGCGACTCCTGAGCGGTCTGCACCTTGGGGAAGAGGTTCAGGCGAACCGGCATCATGCGGCCGTGCTTTAGGATCTTGGGGGTGTTGCCAACCCGAGAGTATCCGTAACTGAACTTACACAAGTCAAACTTGCTGATCAGGCCGGCACGCCGCACGCCCAAGAAGCGCATGGCCTCCTCCGCGTTCTGGACCATGGTTGCGCGTTGCGGCGAACCTGGCGGAACGAGCCATTCGTCGGGGTTTTTGAAATCGACGTAACTGGCCCGGCCCCCAACGATCTCGCCGCGAAGTTTGGTTTTGGTGAGCGCGGAATGTTCAACGAGAAGCCTGAAAGGATCGTACTTTCCAGTCCACTCATGCCGCTGTTGAAGTTTCAAGACGATGTCAAGCGGTAGCGCGGCGTTGCGTTGCAGCCACCCAGCTTTCTGCCAATTGGCGAGCCGCTCGGCCCTCATTTTGACCATCAGATCGGCCACCACTTGGTTCTTGCTATCGGTCGCCAGTTTCAGTCCTTGCAATATCTCATCGAATTCCTTCGCTTCGGCTCCCCGCTCTTTTGACAGGAGCTGAGCGGCTACCTCGGCATCGCTGAGCGGCGGACCCTCCAATCCGACAAGCCGCTCGATCACACCCGGAAGAAGGTGGGTCTGTCCGGGCTCCAAAGCCTCGATCCCGGAGCCTTCCGGAAAGGTGATAAACGTGTCCGACTTCACGAAATACGCCGATGATGCGGCGTAGTTGATCTTCTCCATAGACGCTTCGCCGACGATGTTTCCGCCCGGCCCGATTGATGACGCGATGCGCCCCAGCGTCTCGTCGCACTTCTCAACCCAAGGGTCGGGGTTTTTGGTTCCGCAATTCGCACAGGAGAAGGACCAATTCGAAAGCGCCACTTGATCCTTGTTGAGGACAAATTGGCGACTGCCGCACTTGCCGCAGATCGCATAGCGCTTTATCGGGCGCCGGGTCGCCTGGTCATAGACCGTCATATTGGGACTGGCCGCTTTCCAAGAACCCGACCAGTGGGCGAAGATGACGTCAAGTTGGCCCCACGAACAATTCGACGGATCATCGGGGCGTCTGGGGTGTGCACAGGCTTCGCTAAGCTCGGAGAGCCGTTGTCCCATCTGCTTCGGGTTTGCGGTCGCTTCGATCAGGCCGCACTCGCTGCAAATCAGCGTTGTGGGCCGTGGGAGGTACCCCATCCGGTCGGGCTTCAAATAAACAAAGGCTGTGGGTCTAAAGCTGTATTGTGTCCGTGAGGTATCCAGGAGCGACACGTCTACGCAAAATTCGGGCAAAGGCGCCGGAACATTGACCTCGTTTTGCCGGCAGGTGATCGCTTTGTCGAACCAAGCGCGCGCCGCTTCGTCGATTCGCATTTCGATCTGAACCTTGGTCGTTTGTTCCGGCCGTGCCGGCGTCGCGTTAGGCGACGGCATGGCCTGACAAGCGCCCGCAGCGCCTTCAAACGTGAAATGTTGCCCCGGCGCATAGCTCATCGCTATTTGCGCTTGGGAACGGCTCATCGAAGGCCCCTTGGCGTCCGCTTCGCGGGCAGTGTCGGCGGGTCGTCTAGCCATTCTTCCTCATTCCCCGGTTTCCCCGGCCGTCCAGCTATTATTTCCCCGCATAAGTGCCGACATCACGCGACCCAAATCGCTCATTCGAATGCGGTCGGAGCCACTTCCAAAACCGCCTTCAATCGAGCCAGCTTCATTGACGTCGCGCAAGCTCGTCATCGGGCGGGTTAAAGGGGCGCCTGGTTGCCTGAAAAAACTATCTAGATTTTCTGTTTTCCAATTGGACTGCTCCATCGCCGTCGTCGCATCGTGGAAGAGTTGATTGATCCGCTGCTTATAGAAATCCTTATTGAGTGGCGAGGTGTCGTGTTCAAGCCCAATGCCATCCACAACAAACTGACACAGCTCATCAAGGAGATTGATGTGATCCGTCCGCGATCTCTCACCAATTTCGCCGACGTTATCTGGCTCGGCCAGCGACGCCTTTTGAACGTTTGTGCGCGCGCGGCTCATCTCCGTAATGTAATCAACCCCGCAAAGTTTGAGCTGCAGGAATGACGCAAGGGTCCGCGTGATCGCGTTCTCCGCCCAGCGCTCCACCGGGGCCGCATCGATCATGCGTTCCAAGAAACGATGGAAGATATCGTGGATTTCAACGATGTAGCGGTCGCGGCGCTGCTGTGGGGTCGGAATAAGAATACTCGTACCCACGTGCGTTCGACCCACGCGCGATGATGCCTGGATATATTCGGCAATGTCCGCAGGCTGTCCCGCAAAGAACATCATATTGAATTCGTCCACGTCCACGCCGTGGGAAATGGCGGAGGTCGCAATCACGCCTCGAAGCGAGTCCCGCAGCGCCTCCGGCCGGAATGGCGACCCAACCGCTGGCTTTTGGCCTGCTTCCGTGACGATCGCGTTGATCAACCCGGCATCGATTGCTCCCGTGATAAGGGCCGTGCGGACGCCCGGGATGTCTTCAATTCCCGCCAGCTTGTGATCACGGCGAATGACGTCTTGCAGGGCGGCTTTCACATTGTCGCCTCCCTTTTTATTCGTCACGTAGAGAAGGGCAATGCGGTCGAGATCGACGGCGTAAGCGATGTCGGAATGGTCAACATTTCGGTCGAGCAGAGTGGCGCGATGGCCATCCCGGAAGATGTCCGGTGGGAGCGCATCGACCAACGCTTCGCGGATTGCCCAGCGCCCGGCATCATCGCCCTCGATCACCCCCTTCATTACTTGCGTGATCGTGAGATGAAATGCCGACAGGATCGCTACCGTTGCAGCCGTGTGCGTGCGGCCATTGGTCATAAGCGACACATAGCGGCGACGCGTCGGCGTTCGATGCTCGGAGTTATCACTGACATCCCTCACGGTGTCGCCGCTATCCGGCTCGCGGAGCCTCGCATAAAAGCCTTCGTAAAGATCCGGACCCGGTTGGGGGAAAAGAACGACCTGACGCTGATAGATTTGATCAATCTGACGTGCGGGGTCCGAAACCGTTGCTGAGGCCGCGACGATCCTTGGAGGGCGCGCTACACCGCCTTCCTTGACGACCTGGTCTCCCAGAAGCGGCGAGAGGGTTCGAAGGGCATGAAGAAACGTTGTTTCAAACAACCCTGAGAACGTGCCAAGCGATTCATCCAACAGATGGGCTTCGTCTTGGATTTCGCTAGTACTTGCCTTATTTCTCGCGGAAGTTGCTCTAGCACGCAACCGAAATTCAATAGGAGCAGCCAGTTTCGACAAAACACCAATTCACACGCTATATCAGCCACTTATTGGCGTTTCATGCGCTGGCCGTAGCGCGCGCAGCCCACAATTGGCGCCGGGCTTTATCGCCCGCGACCCTTTCGCTCGCGCTCCCGCCATATGGGCCGGTCAATTTTGCGGAGCGAGAAAGATTCGAACGAGCAGTACGTTCGTTTGCAAGCAAAGTCGCCAATTGCTGACATTCGCCGCCAACGCTTTTGCTGACACAGTGTTGACACGGCGACTATGTTAAGAAAAGGCAGCCAAGAGAAAAGCCGCCAAGTCATTGACTTGACGGCTCTTTCTGGTTGCGGGGATAGGATTTGAACCTATGACCTTCAGGTTATGAGCCTGACGAGCTACCGGGCTGCTCCACCCCGCGATAAACCATTGCCTGCCTTGTCGAAAAACCGAGTGCCGAAACGTCTTTGGCCAACGCGCGGAGCGCGGCTAGTCCGTCCGGAGGCTTCCTGAGAAGGCAACCCCTGACGAATGCCTTGGGGCGCGAGCGGTATGTACCAACGCAGGCCCGCTTTGGAAAGGGCCGCGAGGCGACTTTTGAGGATTTTATGACGGCCCAAATCGCCCAAATCGCGCTTTTCGGCACAAAACCGGCCCGGACGGAACGCTCTTGCCAGAGCCTGCGTAAAGGCCCAGCCTTCCGGCCAGGGAACCGGGACGAAACCAGGCATGAACCGCAAGGAACAGTCCTGAGAAAACGTCAAGGAGAACGCCATGGACCAGTCACTGAAAAGCCCGGGCCAAAGCGCCCTGGATGACGCCTTTCATCGCCAGTTCGACCTCTCGCGGTCAGAGCCTGCGCCGACGCTCGAGCAGCGGCTCGACCGGCTGGCGCGGTTGCGCGCGGTCGTCGCCGACAATGAGGCTCGTTTCGAAGCGGCGATCTCGGCGGATTTCGGCCATCGTTGTTCCACCGAGACCCTGTTCGCGGAATCGATGTTCGTGCTCGGCGAAATCAGGCACAGCGCCAAACACCTGAAAAAATGGATGGCGCCGCGGCGCATCGCCACCGCAGTGCAATTCATGCCGGCCAAGAACCGGCTGATCCCGCAGCCGCTCGGCGTCGTCGGCATCATCGCGCCCTGGAACTATCCGCTGCAACTGACCTTGGCGCCGGCGGTGGGTGCGATCGCCGCAGGCAACCGGGTGCTGATCAAGCCGAGCGAACTGGTGCCGCGATTCTCTGCGCTGCTGAAGGAGGTGATCTCCGCCAAGTTCGACGCCGGCGAAATGGTGATCACCGGCATCGAGGAGGAGATCGCGAAGAGCTTCGCGTCGCTGCCGTTCGATCACCTGATCTTCACCGGCTCGACCCGTGTCGGCCGTCTCGTCGCCGAAGCGGCCGGGCGCAATCTGACGCCGATCACGCTCGAACTCGGCGGCAAATCGCCGGCCATCGTCGACCGCTCCGCTGACCTCTCGGAAGCCGCGCAGCGTATCGCCTACGGCAAGCTGCTCAATGCCGGGCAGACCTGCATCGCGCCGGATTACGCGCTGGTGCCGGAAGGCCAGGTGCAGGATTTCGCCGACAAAGTGCAGGCTCACATGCGGGCCATGTTCGGCACCAGTCCCGACAACAAGGATTACACCTCGGTGGTTTCCGACCGGCACTATGCGCGGCTCGAAAGCCTGGTGGCGGACGCCGCCGCCAAGGGCGCCCGCATCATGCAGGCGGCAAAGCCCGACGACCCCGCATGGAAATCGAAGCGCAAATTCCCGCCGACCATCGTCGTCGGCGCGAGCCCCGACATGACGATCATGCAGGAGGAAATCTTCGGGCCGCTATTGCCCGTGATCGGCTACAAGAATGCCGCCGAGCCGGTTGCCTATATCAACAAGCACGACCGGCCGCTCGCGCTGTACTGGTTCGGCAAGGACGATGCGGCGCGCGACGACGTGCTGGCGCGCACCGTCTCTGGCGGCGTCACCGTCAACGACTGCCTGTTCCACTTTGCCCAGATCAACCAGCCGATGGGCGGCGTCGGCGCGTCCGGCACCGGCGCCTATCATGGCGAATGGGGTTTTGACACGCTTAGCAAGCTGAAGCCGGTGTTTTATCGTTCGCCGTTCAACCGGCTGGCCGATCTCTATCCGCCCTACGGCGCCAAGATCGCGCGAATGGAAAAGCTGCTGCGGTTCTTGTCGTAGTCGCCGGAGAGTCGCTGTCGTCATTCCGGAGGATGCGAAGCATCGAACCCGGAATCTCGAGATTCCGGGTCTGGTCCTGCGGACCATCCCGGAATGACGGCGTATGGTTGCTCGCAATGACGTGGAGAGGATCGCAAGCCGTTCACGCCAGCAGGAATCCGCCATCCACGGTCACCACGCTGCCGGTCATGTAGCGCGAGGCGCTGGAGGCGAGCAGCATGATGGCGCCGTCGAGATCGGATTCGGCGCCGACGTGGCGCTGCGGAATCCGCTTGGCCAGTTTCTCGCCCGCTGGCGTCGACCAGAAATCATGGTTCATCTCGGTGTCGATATAGCCGGGCGCCAGCGCGTTGACGCGGATGCGGTTGCCGGCGAGTTCCAGCGCCATCACCTTGGTGGCCTGGATGATGCCCGCCTTGGAGATGGTGTAGGGCGAAAGGAATTTCATCACGCCGAAGCCGAGCACGGAGGCGATGTTGACGATATTGCCCTCCTGCTTGCGCGCGATCATCCGCCGCGCCATTTCGGTGGCGAGGAAATAGGCCCCCTTGAGATTGGCGTTGATGACGGAATCCCAGTCCGCCTCGGTTTGATCGATCGCGAGTTTCTCGATGGCGATGCCGGCATTGTTGACGAGCACGCCGATCGGGCCGAGCGCTGCCTCCGCGCTGTCGACCGCCTTGCCGATGGAGGCGATGTCGGTGACGTCCATCTGCACCGCGACAGCGCGTCCGCCCTTACCCCGAATCTCCTCCTCGAGGCTCTTCAGTTTATTGGTCTGCCGCGCCGCCAGCACGACGGCTGCGCCATGCGCCGAAAGCACGCGCGCGAACTGCCGCCCCAGCCCCTGCGAGGCGCCGGTGACAAGAATGGTTTCTTTACTGACGTCGAATAAACCGGACATGAGCAGCTCCAGCGAGAATAGTGCGCGTTCATTGATATAGACGATTTTAGGGATCGCAAACCCGTTTCATTGACCAAACCCGGACACGCCAAACACGGGGAGAATTTCCGCTCATGAACAGTTTCGACGCCGTCGTGTATTTTGCGCTCGTCGCCGCCGTCGTTCTCGGCTTCAATTCCGGCCTGCTGCGCAGCGCGGTCACGATCCTCGCCTATCTCTTTGCGATGCCGATCGCGATCTGGGCGATGTCGATTGTTGCGCCCATGATCGGCGGCCAGGGCGACTCGTCATGGTTGCAGAACTGGCCGTTGTTCTTTGGAATTTTTCTCGTTGCCGGCATGGTGCTGGGAAAACTGATGCGCTTGGTGATCGACGAAACCATCGGCCCCGGTGCCGGCATAGGCGATCGTCTGGCGGGCGCCGTGCTCGGCGCCGTGCGCGTCGGCCTGGTCGCGGTCACGCTGGTCATGATCTTCGACCAGCTGGTGCCTCGGGATCACGAGCCCAAATATCTCGAAGGCTCCCGGCTGCGGCCGCTGTTGTCGGCGGCCGGGCAAACCGGCTTTCGCTCGCTGCCGCCGGAGGCCGCGGCCGCAATCGACAGGTTGAAGAAAGAGCGGCACATATAAAGGCTCGCCCGCCCGCCCGGACGCCGCATCCCTCTCTCAGATATGCATTTCGACAATAGCGGGGTCTCTTATCAGGGCCGCCCGGGTTGGCTACAATGACGGGATCGTGCTTCAACCATCACCTGACATAACGGGAGTGAGACAGTGGATCTTGGGATCAAAGGCCGCCGCGCCATCGTGTGCGCATCCTCCAAGGGCCTGGGACGGGCCTGTGCGATGGCCCTGGCCAACGAAGGCGTGAACGTCACGGTCACCGCGCGCGGCGCCGAAGCGCTGGCGAAAACCGCTGCCGAAATACGCAAGGCAAATCCCGGCGTGACCGTGACCGAAGTCGCCGGCGACATCACCACCCCGGCAGGCCGCGAAGCCGTCCTGAAGGCGTGTCCCGATCCGGATATCCTGGTCAACAATGCCGGCGGACCGCCGCCCGGCGATTTTCGCAACTGGACCCGCGACGACTGGATCAAGGCGCTCGACGCCAACATGCTAACCCCGATCGAACTGATCAAGGCGACGGTGGACGGCATGATGGCCCGCAAATTCGGCCGCATCGTCAACATCACTTCGGCCGCGGTGAAGGCGCCGATCGAAGTACTGGGACTGTCCAACGGCGCGCGCACCGGCCTCACCGGCTTCGTCGCCGGCATCGCGCGCAAGACCGTGATCAACAACGTCACCATCAACGCCCTGTTGCCGGGACCGTTCGATACCGACCGCCTGCGCGGGCCGGTCGCCAAGATGGACGCCGAGAAGCGCGGTATCACCGTGGATCAGTTGCTGGCGGAACGGGCCAAACTCAATCCGGCCGGGCGCTTCGGCGATCCCGAGGAATTCGGGCTGGCCTGCGCGTTCCTCTGCGGCGCCAAGGCGGGCTTCATCACCGGCCAGAACATCCTGCTCGACGGCGGCGCTTTCCCGGGCACGCTGTGAAGGCGGTCTGGTACGAGCGCACGGGCGCGGCACCGGATGTCCTGACCGTCGGCGAGACGCCGACACCGGAGGCCGGACCGGGCCAAGTCCGCGTCCGGCTCGAGGCCTCCGGCGTCAATCCCGCCGATGTCGGCCGCCGCGCCGGCAGCTATCGCGCGATGGAGTTTCCGCGCGTGATCCCCAACAGCGACGGCGCCGGCATCATCGATCAGGTCGGCGCCGGCGTGACACGGTTTCAGGTGGGTCAGCGTGTCTGGCTCTTCAACGGCCAGCGCAACGGCCGCGCGTTCGGCACTGCGGCCGAATATATCGCGCTCGACGAGCATCTGGCGACGCCGCTGCCCGACGATGTTTCGTTCGCGGCCGGCGCCACGCTTGGCATTCCCTGCATGACCGCATGGTGCTGCCTGTTCGGCGACGGAACGATCGCCGGCCAGACGGTACTGGTCACCGGCGGCGCCGGCGCGGTCGGCCATTATGCCGTGCAACTGGCAAAAGGCGGCGGCGCGGAGGTGATCGCGACCGTCAGTTCGCCCGAGAAGGCAGAGCAGGCTCGGCTTGCAGGCGCCGATCTCGTCATCAACTACAAGAACGAGGATGTCGTCGCGAAAGTGATGGCCTTTACCGGACAGCGCGGCGTCGATCGCGTGGTCGACGTCGATTTCGGCGGCAATCTCGCCACCACGCTGAAATTGATGGCGATGAATTCGACCATTGCGGTCTATGCCACCAACGGCAACCGCAACCCGGTGATTCCGATGCGCGAGCTGATGGAAAGATGTATCAGCCTGCGCGCGCTGGTGCTGTATGCGCTGCCGCCGCCGCTGCTCGCGTCGGCGCAGGCGGATATCTCGAAGTGGCTCGCGGCAGGAAAACGTATCCACAATATCGCCGCGCAGTTTCCGCTCGCCGAAACCGCGCGGGCGCACCTCGCGGTTGAAAAAGGCGACAAGCTCGGCACCGTCATCGTCGACTGCGCGCGCTGATCACGACACCGGCGTGGTCCGCTCGTCGGTCCAGGTTTCGCCGAACGCATCGAGCCCCTCGGCGAGGTAGTCGCTGACCAGGGGTTCGCCGAGCAGATAGCTCGCCGTGCGGTTATTGTGGCCCTCGGCGGCCTCGCGGCGGAGATCGTCCCATTCCTCGATGGTGCCGTCACCGCGCCCGAGACGCATCAGGGCGACCAGGTCGATCTGCTCGTCGTCGGTCATGGCATTGATGAAGCCGGTGATCTCGCGCACCACGGGATCGTCGCCATCATCCTCGAGCACATCGATCATATTGTCGTCGGCGCTGTTCGACCCGGAATCCGGGTCGGTAGCCTCCTCCTTGACGTCGAATTCGCGCATTTTCTCGATCAAAAAACCGACCTTTTCGGCCGAAATGGCTAATTCTGGCATCTAGGCACTCCCAAGGGTTTGAGTGCCGCGTCAACGCGCGGGCCGTCGAGATGATCCATTGCGCGCCGCGGCGGGAACCAGCATCTTGCGCCCCAAGAAACCAAGGCCAAGGGGAAGCGTCAAATGTACTGGAAAGTGGGCAAGGTCAAAATCACGAAAGTCGTCGAGTTGGAGACGGTCGGCAGCACACGGTTCATCCTGCCGCTGGCCACCAACGAGGAAATCCAGAAGTTGCCTTGGCTCATTCCGCATTTCGCCACCGACGAGGGCCGGCTGAAAATGTCGATCCATTCGCTGGTGGTGGAGACCCCGACCCGCCGGATTGTGGTCGATACCGGGCTCGGCAACGACAAGCAGGGCCGCAACGTGCCGACCTGGAACGACCGGCAGGGACCATTCCTCCAGACCCTGCGCGAAGCGGGCTTTGCGCCCGAGAGCATCGACACCGTGCTGTGCACGCATCTGCATGTCGACCATGTCGGCTGGAACACCAGGCTCGCGGACGGGAAATGGGTGCCGACCTTTGCCAATGCCCGCTACGTGTTCGGCAGAGCCGAATACGAGTACTGGCGCGACAATAGCGTGGAGCCCGACAAGGTCGCGGTTTTCAACGACTCGGTGAAACCGGTCATGGATGCCGGCAAGGCCGACCTCGTCGCCAGCGACGCACGGCTGTCGGATGAAATCACCCTGATCCCGACGCCCGGCCACAGCCCGGGCCATATGAGCATCCACATCCGGTCGGACGGCGAGGAGGCGCTGCTCAGCGGCGACGTCGCCCACCACCCCTGCCAGATGGCGCATCTCGACTGGTCCTCGACCGCGGATTCCGACCCCGCGCAGTCGGCGGTGACGCGGCGCGAATTATTTTCGCGTTTCGCCGATACCCCGGCCCTGGTGATCGGCGGGCATTTCAACGCCGGCCGCATCCGTCGAGACGGCGACGGCTTCAAATTCATCGTCTAGGGCGTGATACCAAAGTCGGCCTTTTTGGCCGAAGATCATGCCCAAAGCATAGCCCGGCAGCGCCGGCGGCAGTTGAAATTCCCCTCGCCCTGTTCCAAGAAGCATTCAAGCAACCACCACCCTAGGGAGTGATACGAAATGAAGCTTGTTCGTTACGGCGCGGTCGGGCAGGAAAAGCCCGGTCTGATCGACAAATCGGGCCAATTGCGCGACCTGTCGGGGCAGGTAAAGGACCTCGCGGGCGAGGCCTTTTCGCCTGCCTCGCTGGCGAAGATCGCAGCCCTCGACGCGGCCTCGCTCCCGGCCGTCAGCGGCCAGCCGCGGATCGGCTCCCCGGTGGGCGGCCTGCCCAAATTCATCGCCATCGGCCTCAATTACAGCGACCATGCCGCCGAAGTGGGGATGCCCATCCCGGCCGAACCGATCATCTTCATGAAGGCCAATAACAGCCTGTGCGGCCCCAACGACAAGGTCGAAAAGCCGCGCGGCTCGACCAAGCTCGACTGGGAATGCGAAATCGCGATCATCATCGGCACCCGTGCCAAATACGTCTCCGAGGCTGACGCACTCAATTACGTCGCCGGTTACGCCGTCTGCAACGACGTCTCCGAGCGCAATTTCCAGATCGAGCGCCTGGGTCAGTGGACCAAGGGCAAGTCGCACGACACGTTCGGCCCGCTCGGCCCGTGGCTCGTCACCAAGGACGAGATCCCGAACGTGCAGACGCTGTCGATGTGGCTCGACGTCAACGGCAAGCGCTGCCAGACCGGATCGACCGCGACCATGATCTTTGGTTGCGCGAAGATCGTCTCCTACGTTTCCGAATTCATGACGCTCTTGCCCGGCGACATCATTACCACGGGCACCCCGCCCGGCGTCGGCTCCGGCATGAAGCCGCCAAAATTCCTCAATGTCGGCGACGTCGTCACGCTCGGCATCGAGGGTCTCGGCGAGCAGCGGCAGGAAATCGTCGCTGCGTGAGATCGATCATCTTGAGGCGCGTGCGTTGCACGCGTCTCGAAGGATGAGACACGACCAATCATCGTCATTGCGAGGAGCGTTAGCGACGAAGCAATCCACGCTTACTTGGCGGCTTTCTGGATCGCTTCGCTTCGCTCGCAATGACGAGCGCTTTATCCTTCGAACTTTTCCTTGAGGACATCCCATGAAACTCTCATTCTCCCCGGCCTCGCCCTTCGCCCGCAAGGTGCGCATTGCCGCGATCGAACTCGGCCTGATTGACAAGATCGAATTCATCTCGGCAACGGTGGTGCCGGGCCAGCCCAATGAGGAATATTCGCGCATCACGCCGCTGAAGAAGCTGCCGGTGCTGATCCTGGACAATGGCGACGTCATCCTCGATTCCTACGTCATCGTCGAGTATCTCGACGAACTCGCCGGCGGCGGCAAGCTCATTCCCGCGTCGGGGCCGGCACGATGGAAGGTCAAGAGCGACCATTCCATGCTGCAGGGCATGCTGGATTCGATGCTGCTATGCCGCTACGAGAAGATGGTGCGGCCGGAACCGCTGCGCTGGCAGGCCTGGGCCGACGACCACTGGGCCCGTGCCTGGAACGGCATGGCGCGCTTCGAGAATCAGGCGGAGATGCTGTCCCGCCCGCTCGACATCTCGCAGATCGCGCTTGCCTGCGTGCTCGGCTATGCCGATTTCCGCTTTGCCGATTGCGGCTGGCGCAGGGCCTATCCGAAGCTCGACGCGTTCCATCAGAAGATGCTGGAGCGGCCCTCGGTGAAGATCTCGCTGCCGCCGCCGGCGTAAACAGGAAACTGCCATGAGTCTGAAGCTCACCGTCGGCGATCTCACCATCCATCGCATCATCGAGCAGGAAACCACCTTCCTGCCGGCGCTGGATATCCTGCCCGACCTGACGCCGGAACTGCTGGCGGAGAACCGGGCGTGGATGCGGGAGGCCGGCGCGATCGACGACAATGACGTCCTGAAACTGTGCTTCCAGTCCTATATCGTGAAGACACCGCACCACACCATTCTGGTCGACAGCTGCATAGGCAACGACAAGCCGCGGCCGCTGCGTCCGAAATGGAACATGAAGAGCGACGACACCTATCTGCGCGCACTGGCGGCAGCGGGTTTTTCCGTCGGCGACATCGACTACGTGATGTGCACGCACCTGCATGTCGACCATGTCGGCTGGAACACACGCCTGGAAAACGGCCGCTGGCTGCCGACCTTTCCGAACGCGCGGTACGTGTTCGGCAAGGACGAGTTCGACTATTGGACCGAACAGAACGCCAAGGCGGAAGTGCCGCCATTCGCCGACAGCGTGCTGCCGGTGGTCGAGGCCAAGCGGGCCGAGATCGTGCGCGACGATTTTGAAATCGGCGATCATGCCCGTATCCTGCCGACGCCGGGGCATACCCCGGGACATGTCGCCTTCACCTTCGGCCGGGGCAAGGATACGGCCGTCGTCAGCGGCGACCTGATGCACTCGCCGCTGCAGGCGCGCTATCCGGAATTGTCGGCGAAATTCGACGTCGACCAGGCACAGGCCGCGGTGACGCGGCGCAATTTCCTGGAACGCTATTGCGACACCGATACGCTGTGCTGCACCGCGCATTTCCCCTCGCCCTCGACGGGAAAAATACGCCGCTGGGGTAACGGATTTTCCTGCAAGGCGATTGCAGAGTAACAAGCGCTCAGTCGAACAGGCTCGGCGTGTGATTGACCACCGCGCCCTCGATCGCGAGCATCTTCAGCTTGGTTGTGACGCCGCCATTGGCGGAGAAGCCGCCGGGCTTGCCACCGGCGGCGAGCACGCGGTGGCAGGGCACCACGACCGGGCAGGGATTGCGCCCGAGCGCCTGGCCGACATCGCGCGACAGCTCGACGCCGCCGAGCCGCTTGGCGATATCGCCGTAGGTCATGGTCTTTCCCGGCGGGATGGTGCGGGCGATGTCGTAGACGCCGCGATGAAACTCCGGCACGCCGTCGAGATCGAGCACGACGTCGGAAAGATCGTTCGGCTTGCCCTGGAGCAATTCGACGATGCCGTCGATCGCGCGCTGCACCTCGGCCGGTGGCGGCGCCTCCGCGATATCGCCATAGCGCTGGCGGATGCGGCCCCGGGTCTTCTCCTCGGCTCCCATCGGCAATTGCACCGCATTGATGCCGCGCGGACCCCAGGCGATGCCGCAGCGCCCGATCGCGGTGTCGAAGATTGCAAAATGCTGATCGGTCATGGCTGGCTCCAGATCTCCCGCCCCATGCTTTGAGCTTGATGCTGGCCCTGAATCTAGGCTTGGAAATAGTTGCGATCCACCCGGATTCCGGGGAAATTTTGCATCTTTCCCGCATTTTTCGTCATTCCGGGGCGCGAACGAAGTGAGCGAGCCCGGAATGACAGGCGTGGGCTTTCATGGAATGATTGGCTCTCGCCTCCCGTCTCCACCCCCATGAGCCCCCCATGCAAACGCTTCACGTCAACGGATACGACATGGCCTATCTCGACATCGGCCGCGGCCCGCCGCTGGTGTGCGTGCACGGTTCGCTGTGCGATTTCCGGATCTGGTCGCCAGTCCTCGGTCCCCTGACGCGAAAGCATCGGGTCATCGCGCCTTCCTTGCGGCACTTTTTTCCCGAACACTGGGACGGCCACAACGGCAGCTATTCGATCGCGCAGCACACGGCCGACGTGATCGACTTCATCGAGAAGCTCAATACCGGGCCGGTCGACCTGATGGGGCATTCCCGCGGCGGGCATGTCTCATTTCGCGTCGCCCAGCGGCGGCCTGATCTGTTGCGTAAGCTGATCCTCGCCGAGCCCGGCGGCGAGCTAGATGCCACGCTTGATCCGGCGGCCAAACCCGGGGCGCCCTCCCCGCTCGCGGCGCGCTTTGCGGCTGCGGCCGAAAAGATCGCGGCCGGCGATATCGACGGCGGCCTGGCGTTTTTCATGGACGCGCTCGAAGGCCCGGGCGCCTGGAAACGGGTGCCGGCGGCGCCGAAGCAGCTGTTGCGGGATAACGCCATGACGCTGATCGGGCAGGTCAGGGATAATCGTCCGCCATTCTCCAGGGCCGACACCGAGGCGATCGCGAACCCGACGCTGTTCATCGGCGGCGCCAATACCAAGGGCATGCTGCCGCAGGTGCTGCATACGCTGGCGAAGCACGTGAAGGGGTCGCAGATCGCGATGATCCCGGGCGCCACCCATCCGATGTTCGAGCAGGCGCCGCAGAAATATTGCGAGATCGTGCTCGATTTCCTGGCGGAGTAGAAATGCAAACGCTTCACGTCAATGGCTACGACATGGCCTATCTCGAGCTCGGGGCGGGGCCGCCGCTGGTTTGCGTGCATGGTACGCTCGGCGATTTCCGCACCTGGTCCGCGGTCTGCGGGCCGTTGTCGAGAAAGCACAGGGTGATCTGCGTCAGCCTCAGGCACTTCTTTCCCGAGCACTGGGACGGCGTCGGCGACGACTACCGGATGGCGCAGCACGTCGCCGACGTGATCGGCTTTATCGAGCAGCTCGCGCCGAAGCCGATCGACCTGATGGGTCATTCCCGCGGCGGACATATCGCGTTCCGGGTCGCGCAACAGCGGCCGGAATGGCTGCGCAAGCTGGTGCTGGCCGAACCCGGCGGCGATCTCGATGCATCGCTCGACCCCGCGCCACCCTCGACTTCCCCGCTCGGTGCGCGGATCATGGCATCGGCCGAAAAGGTCAAAGCTGGCGATATCGACGGCGCGCTGAAGAATTTCTTCGACGGGATCGAGGGCGATGGCGCCTGGGCGCGGTTGCCCGCCGCGCCGAGGCAGCAATTGCGCGACAATGCGTTTACGCTGATCGGGCAGGTCGGCGAAAATCGCCGGCCCTATGCAAAGGCCGATGCGGAATCGATCCGGACGCCCACTTTGTTCATCGGCGGCGCCGACACCAGGGGCGCTTTGGCCGCCGTGCACCGTGCGCTTGCACCGCATGTTGCCGGCTCACGGACCGCGATGATCGCCGGTGCCGGCCACTGGATGTTCGAACAGGCGCCACAGGAGTTTTGCAGGGTCGTGCTGGAGTTTTTGGCGGCGGCGTAAGCGCGGATTGTTGCGCTGCGCCATAGGCGGGTTGGTAAACCCGAACCCCTGGTGTTACTCTTACGAACGGGCTTCGCCCCAAAAACGCGAGGAGGAACGACCCATGAAGCTGACCCAGCAGCAGATCGACGATTTCAACCGTGAGGGCTGGCTGTTCCTGCCGGAACTGTTCGCGCCAGAAGAAGTGAAACTGCTGGCGCGCGAGGCGGAGGGCATCTACGACACAAAGCGCCCGGAGGTGTGGCGCGAAAAGAGCGGCGCACCGCGCACCGCCTTTGCCGCCCATCTCTATAACGAGGCGTTCGGCCTGCTCGGCGCGCATCCGCGCATGATCGAGCCGGTCGAACAGATCTTCGGCGAGAAGGTCTACATGCACCAGTACAAGATCAACGCCAAATCGGCGTTCACCGGCGATGTCTGGCAGTGGCACCAGGATTACGGCACCTGGAAGCGCGACGACGGCATGCGTGAGCCGCGCGCGATGAACATCGCGATCTTCCTCGACGAGGTGATGCCGATCAACGGTCCCTTGATGCTGGTGCCCCGGAGTCAGCTGGCCGGCGACCTCAAGGCCTCGCACGATCTTGCGACCACCTCCTATCCGCTGTGGACGCTGGACGAGGAAACCGTGACCCGGCTGGTCAGGGAGGGCGGCATCGTCGCGCCGACCGGCAAGGCCGGCGGCATGCTGATGTTCCACGGCAATCTGGTGCACGGCTCGGCCGGCAACATTACGCCCTACCCGCGCAAGATCGTCTATCTGACACTCAACGCGGTTTCGAATTATATCCGTACCCCCACGCGGCCGGAATATATCGCGCATCGCGATTTTACCCCGATCCAGACCGTGGACGACGATGCGCTGCTGCGGTTGGCGCGGGCGCAGCGGCAGGCGGCGGAGTAGGAACTACCTCGTCATTCCGGGGGCGACGCGCAAGCCTCGAGCCCGGAATCCATAGCCACCATCGGAAGTATGGATTCCGGGCTCGCGCCAACGCGCGCCCCGGAATGACGGAAGCTGACAGCATGATCGGATCACCATGAATCTCTCCCGTCTCCTCAACACCCGCCTTGCCGCCGGCAAACCCGTTCGCGTGGCGCTGATCGGCGCCGGCAAATTCGGCTCGATGTTCCTGTCGCAGGTGCCGCACACGCCGGGGCTGGAAGTGCCCGTGATCGTCGATCTCGATCCGGAGCGCGCGCGCGAGGCCTGCCGCACCGTCGGCTGGGATTCAACGCGGATCGCGGCAACCACCTTCACCGCCGACGGTGCAAAGGCGACATCCGGCGATATCGAAGTGATCGTCGAGGCGACCGGCAATCCCGCTGTCGGCATCAGGCATGCGCGCGCGGCGATCGCGGCCGGCAAGCATATCGTCATGGTCAATGTCGAGGCCGACGTGCTGGCCGGGCCGCTGCTGGCGGAGGAAGCGCGCCGGGCCGGGGTGGTCTATTCGCTTGCCTATGGGGACCAGCCGGCGCTGACCGCGGAGCTCGTGGACTGGGCGCGCGCCACCGGATTCCGTGTCATCGCCGCGGGCAAGGGCACCAAATACCTGCCGATCTATCACGACGTGACGCCGGCGGGCGTCTGGAGCCATTACGGGCTGACCGCCGCCGAGGCGCAGTCGGCCGGCATGAACCCGCAGATGTTCAACTCGTTTCTCGATGGCACCAAATCGGCAATCGAAATGGCGGCAATCGCGAACGCCACCGGCCTGGATGTGCCGACCGACGGGCTGCTGTTTCCACCCTGCGGCGTCGACGATCTGCCGCATGTGATGCGGCCGCGCGCAGCGGGCGGCGTGCTGGAAAAAGCAGGCGTGGTGGAAGTGGTATCGTCGCTGGAGCGCGACGGTCGTCCGGTGTTCCGGGATCTGCGCTGGGGCGTCTATGTCGTGCTGGAGGCGCCGAACGACTATGCCGCGGACTGTTTCAGGCAATACGGATTGAAGACCGATGCCAGCGGCCGCTATGCGGCGATGTACAAGCCCTATCATTTGATCGGGCTCGAGCTGAACATCTCGATTCTGTCGGCGGCCTTGCGCGGCGAGCCGACCGGCCAGGCACATGGTTTTCGCGGCGACGTCGCTGCCGTCGCAAAACGGGATTTACGCGCCGGAGAAATGCTCGACGGCGAAGGCGGCTATACGGTGTGGGGCAAACTGATGCCGGCGGCGGCGAGCCTGAAGGCCGACGCGCTGCCGATCGGACTCGCGCACCGGGTCAAGCTGAAAAACGACATCGCCCACGGCGCGGTGGTGCGCTGGAGCGACGTCGAGATCGATGCTGGCGACGAGACGGTCAAGACCCGGCGGGCGATGGAGGCGAGGTTCGGCGGGGCGGGCTGAACCGACTCGATCGTACAAGACACTGCTGTCGTTCCGGCGGGCGCCGGGACGAGACGATGATAAATAGGGTTAGAGCGCCTTATTGCTCGTCGCCGCCGAGCGCGTCGGCGAGCTTGTCGTAGTATTTCCCGACGAGGTCGATATTGCCTTTGTTCTCGATCGCAGGCGCCGGCGCCTTCATCGCCTCGTTGAGGTCGGCGATCGCGTCCTTCTTGTCCTTGGGCGACATCTTCTTGTCGGCCTGGACCTGGGCGATCTGCGCCTTGAGCACGGCCTCCGAGCCGACATATTTCTTGGTGGCGGGGTCGAAGCCGCCGAGCACCAGGCTGATATTGTCGACGACGTCGTTGTATTCGTCGTAGCTCGCAAAGCCGTTCTTCTTGGCGACGGCGTCGAGCTGCGCGGCGACCTTGGCGTCCGGCGCGGCGTTCTCGGGCAGCTTGGCGGTGATCGCATCCAAGTCCTTCTGCGCCGCCAGCACGCCTTCGATCTGCTTGTCGGTCAGCGCCATCTGCTTCAGCGTTGGCGGCTGGCCGCGCGGTGGCGCTGCCTGGGCGGGGGCCGGCGCTTGCTTGGCCTGCGCCAGCGCGCTGCCGGTGGATACAGCGGCGATCGAAACCGCAAGGCACGCAATACTCAACGCGACAGCGGCGGGGCGAATGAACTCACGCATGAGAATCTCCTCGAGCTAGGGGGCATTGGAATTTGACCGGCCTTAACGGGTTACTGATTCTGGAGTGAACGGCTCATGAACTCGAGCGCCACGCTAGCTGCCGACCATGACCGAAAATCGCGCTGGCGCCCGGCACAGGTCACAAAATCGCGCATAAAAAAACGCCGCCTCCGGAAGGAGACGGCGTTTTTTGATCATGACATCGAAAGAGGAATTCCTTGTCCTTGGCAGGCCTGGCAGCGACCTACTCTCCCAGGGCTTAAGCCATAGTACCATTGGCGCTGAGGAGTTTAACGGCCGAGTTCGGGATGGGATCGGGTTCAAGCTCCTCGCTAGAACCACCAGGCCGGCGAAGGACAAAGATACGAAGCAAGCAGTCTTGCGCGTGACGCGCTATGGACACTGAAAATGAGAGCAATCAAGCCAATCGAACGATTAGTACCGGTAAGCTACATGCATTACTGCACTTCCACACCCGGCCTATCAACGTGGTCGTCTTCCACGGTTCTCAAGGGAATTCTCGTTTTGAGGTGGGTTTCCCGCTTAGATGCTTTCAGCGGTTATCCCGTCCGTACATAGCTATGCAGCACTGCCGCTGGCGCGACAACTGCTCCACCAGAGGTACGTTCATCCCGGTCCTCTCGTACTAGGGACAAATCCTCTCAAAATTCCAACACCCACGGCAGATAGGGACCGAACTGTCTCACGACGTTCTGAACCCAGCTCACGTACCACTTTAATCGGCGAACAGCCGAACCCTTGGGACCTGCTCCAGCCCCAGGATGTGATGAGCCGACATCGAGGTGCCAAACGATGCCGTCGATATGGACTCTTGGGCATCATCAGCCTGTTATCCCCGGCGTACCTTTTATCCGTTGAGCGATGGCCCTTCCACGCGGGACCACCGGATCACTA
>JBGPSI010000065.1:0-22699 GCA_041490045.1 Bradyrhizobium sp. | reverse complement strand
GGCGCGCTGCGATCCGAGACGATCGCCTCAAGTCGATGGCGGTCCGCCCGGGTGACCTTTACGATAATTCCTGCTCTCATGCCGAGAGATTGAACTGCTTCGGTCGATTTGGGAATCGTCCGAATGAATCACACCACTAGCCTGATTTGAGTCGCCTCGCCGACATTAGAGGATTATCATGCCCACTTCCGGTTTGGCCGAAGGCCATGCCGGCGACTGCGCGTGTTGTGCTCCCGGCGGGACGGACCGACACCATGCCCAATCCGGTGCCACTTCAGGTAGAGGAAGCGTTCGATCCCCGGACATTTCTGGGCCGGGTAGGGGCTGGAAAGACGGTCGAGCGCTACGCCAAGAACCAGCGAATATACAGCCAGGGCGACGTCGCCGACGAGATATTCTTCATCCAGAAAGGAAAGGTGAAGATCACGGTGCTGTCCGAGCACGGCAAAGAAGCGGTGGTCGGGATCCTGGAAGAGGGGCAGTTCTTCGGCGAGGCATGCATCGAAGGCGCGGAACGACGCAACGCAGCCAGCCTGGCCCTGGAAGACTGCGTGATCACCTCGATGAAAAGATCGGCGATGCTGGCGGCCCTCGATGCGGAGCCGGGTTTTTCCGCATTCTTCATCGGCTATCTGTTGTCCCGCAACAGCCGGATGGAAGACGACCTGATCGACCATCTGTTCAATTGCAGCGAGAAACGCCTCGCGCGCCTGCTGCTGCGTCTGGCGAATTTCGGCGGCGAAGGCAGCGGGCCGTCAATTCCGATTACGCTTAGCCAAGAGACGCTGGCGGAAATGGTCGGCACGACCCGTTCCCGCGTGAGTTTCTTCATGAACAAATTCAGGAAGCTGGGATACGTCGATTACAACGGAAAGATCGAGGTCCGCCCGTCGCTGCAGGAAGTCATGCTGCGCGAGAAGCCTCAATCCGAGGACGACGAATAGCCGGGGCTCAGCTTGAGCCGTCGTCGGACCTGCAACAAAGCCGAAAGAACAGCAGCGGCTCAAAACGGGGCCATCATCGAACCCCTCGCCGTGCCCAGCAGCTTCGCGCAATACGCACTGCGGCTGCCATTCCGCCGATCGCGTCATCGGTGGCCGAACGACCCCGAAAGCGGCGGGATTTTCGTTGAGTTCACCCGGTTTGCCTCGGCGGCGCGAGCGGGATAAGACGGCGCTGACGGCCCCGGAATCGATCGAAAAGGCAATTAACCGGATGCGAATTCTCTGCACCAATGACGACGGCATCCATGCGCCCGGCCTGAAGGTCGTCGAGGAGATCGCCCGCGCGCTGTCCGACGATGTCTGGGTCGTGGCGCCGGAGCTCGATCAGTCCGGCGTCTCGCATTCGCTGTCGCTGAACGATCCGTTGCGGCTGCGTGAAGTCGGCCCCCGGCATTTCGCGGTGCGCGGCACGCCGACCGACTGCGTCATCATGGGCGCGCGCCACATCCTCGGCGAGACCCTGCCGGATCTCGTGCTGTCCGGGGTCAACAAGGGCCGCAACGTCGCCGAGGACGTCGTCTATTCCGGCACCATCGCCGGCGCCCTGGAAGGGACCATTCTGGGAATCCCGTCGTTCGCGTTGTCGCAGGAATTCAGCATGGAGACGCGCAACGCGCCGTTGTGGGAGACGGCGCTGAAATTCGGACCGCCAATCCTTCGCAAGGTGATCGACGCCGGGGTGCCGAAGAACACCGTGATCAATGTCAATTTTCCCGCCTGTGCGCCCGGCGACGTCGCGGGCGTGCGCGTGACGCGGCAGGGCAAGCGCAATCTCGGTTTTCTCAAGGTCGACCAGCGGCGCGACGGCCGCGGCAATCCCTACTTCTGGATCGGGTTCGAACGGCTGGCGCAGGCCGACGCGCCCGCGGAAGGCACTGACCTTGCGGCGCTGGCGGCGCGCTATGTGTCAGTGACGCCGCTTCGGCTCGATCGCACCGACGACGAGTTTTCGCAGGCACTGACGGCAACGCTGAAGTAGGTTCTTCCCGCGCGCGGGAACGACGACGGTCGTATGCCCTAGACCGTCGCGCCCTTGAGCGTGCTGTCGATCATCCGCGCCAGGGTTTCGAGCTGGAAGGGCTTTTGCAGCGCGGGCCGGTCGCGGTATTCTTCCGGCAGGCCCGAGGAGCCGTAGCCGGTCGCGAAGATGAAGGGGCGGTTGCGCGCCGCGATCAATTCGGCGACCGGGGAAATCACCTTGCCGTTGACGTTGACGTCGAGAATGGCGAGGTCGAATTCGGTGGATTGCGCCAGCCTGATCGCCTCGTTGATCTCGCCGGCCTCGGCTGCGATGCCGAACCCCAGTTCCTCCAGCATGTCGGCGACCATCATCCTGATCATCACCTCGTCTTCGACGAGGAAGACAGAACCGCCCGGCGGCCGCGTCGCAGTCATGAGAATATCCTTGCCCGTCCCACATTTCAGGATCGCAAATAACGCCAACTGCCGCAATGTCAACGTGCGAAAGCCCGTCAGCACCATTTCGGGCCTGGAGCAGGAGATCGATTGCCCGCTCCCCTAACGCCGGGGTACAAAACCGGTTCCCCGCCGGGAACAACCATTTCGGAGAGTTTTCCCCGGGCCCGTGCTCTATCTGGCGTCAAATCGTTCGAGACCGCCCCGGCAGGGGCGTTTAAGAGATCGTCATGCCCGCTGCGCCGAATCCGCCGGAAAAGATGATGTTTCAGCTGACCCTGCGGCGACGCGGGATCAGCGATCAGGCGGTGTTGCGCGCGATGGAGGAGGTGCCGCGCGAGATGTTCGTGGACCCGGCCGATCGCGCGGATGCCTACCGCGACTCAGCGCTCGGCATCGCCTGCGGGCAGACCATCAGCCAGCCCTTCGTGGTGGCCTACATGACCGAGCAGTTGCAGCTGCAGAAGAGGCACCGCGTGCTTGAGATCGGCACCGGCTCCGGCTACCAGGCCGCCATCCTGTCGCGGCTCTGCCAGCAGGTGCTGACGATCGAGCGCTACCGGACACTTGCCGACATCGCCCGGGCGCGGCTGGCGAAGCTCGGTTACGACAATATCGAGGTGATGCTGGGGGACGGCTACGACATTCCCCCTAGCGCCGGCACTTTCGACCGCATCATCGTGACGGCGGCGATGGAGCAGATCCCCGAGGCGCTGTTGGCTCGGCTCGAGCCCGGCGGCATCCTGATCGCGCCCATAGGTCCGCACCACGGCACCCAGACCCTGGTCCGCACTACCAGGACCGCCGCCGGGTTCGATCGCAGGGAGCTGGTGGACGTCCGGTTCGTGCCGGCGCTGCCGGGTATCGCCCGCGAACTATAGGGCCTGCGGTCATCGCGGGCAGCTGCCGCAGGCCAGGCGGCCCGTGCTGTTGCCGCGACCTGATGTACCCCGAATTGCCCGGAATGTAAGGCTTTCGCAGGGTTAAGCGGTTGTTTACTGGCGGCGTGTTTACTCAAAAACGTAATTTGTTGCGTATGAGTGAGTAACCATGCCCCGTATCGTCGCGTTGCTTTGCTCGCGCCGCGTTCCGCATTTCGCGGCGCTGGCGCTGATGTCGTTCGGGTTTGCCGGCTGCAGCGCCGACATGCAGACGCGCCTCTCGCAGAATTCCCTCTCCAATCCCTTCGCCTCGCAACCTGAAGCCACTGGCTCGGTGCCGGCTCCCGCGGTCGATTGCCGTGAACTTCCGCAATATTCCCGCCCGCAATCGCAATACCAGTCGCAGGCGCTGCCCCCGCCGATCGCGGCGCCGCAAAGCTATCCGTCGGCCCGCAGCGGCGTATCCGGAGGAGGGCGCGGACTCGCCTCTTACGCTCCGCCCGCTCGTCCGCTGGAGACGACCGGCGCCGTCCCTCCGCGCTCGGTTGCGGCGGCTCGCGCACCGGGCCAGGGCACCACAATCATCGTCGGCACCAGCGACACGCTGGATCTCCTGGCGCGGCGCTACCACGTGACGCCGGCGGCGATCCTGCAGGCGAACGGCTACAGGGGGCCGCGCGCTTTGTCGCCAGGCCAGCAGCTGATCATTCCGCGGGAGTCGGCGGCCGTTGTCGCGGCGCCCGCGCTCGCTCCGGCGACGAGGCCGATTGCGGCGGCTGGAGCACCGCCGGCAATTCATTTCGTCAACCGCGGTGACACGCTGCTCAGCATCGCCCGTCATAACCACATACCGGTCGCCGAACTGGCGAGAGCCAACGGTCTCGATCCCCAGGCCAAACTCAAGCTCGGCGCCAGGCTGACAGTGCCGGCGAAGACGGCCGCCGCCGCGCCGGTTGCGCAGCCGGCAGCAGTTGCCGCCGCCCAGCCCGCCGTGGCCCTGGCGCCGCCAGCCACCAAAATGGCCGCGGTGACGGCAGGACCGCCGCAAAGCGCGCGGCTCGCCCAGGCGACCGCGAAGGTTGAGGAGCCCTCCGCTGAAAGTCCGGTCAAGGCGGCCGAGGCCACCGGGGCGCTGCCGACATTCCGTTGGCCGGTGCGCGGCAAGGTGATCACGAGCTACGGCGCCAAGACCAACGGCAAGTCGAACGACGGCATCAACCTGGCGGTGCCGGAGGGGACGCCGATCAAGGCGGCGGAAGACGGCGTCGTGGCCTATTCGGGCAACGAGCTCAAAGGTTATGGCAATCTGGTCCTGGTTCGGCACGCCAACGGGTACGTCACCGCATATGCCCATGCGAGTGAGCTCTTGGTGAAGCGCGGCGATACGATCAAGCGCGGCCAGGTCATTGCCAAGTCGGGTCAGTCGGGCGAAGTGGGGTCGCCGCAACTCCACTTCGAGATCCGCAAGGGATCTACCCCGGTTGACCCGCTTCAATTCCTCAACGGGGCTTAACAGCGCGCGCCCCTTGGGTTGGATCTTCCGCGCTAGCCGAGGATGACGGCGCGTGCCTACTTCGCGTTCAGCCTCACGCCCAGCCGTCCCGCCAATTCCTGCGTGAACTGCCAGGCGACGCGGCCCGAGCGCGAGCCGCGCGTGGTCGACCATTCCAGTGCCTCGCGCTCCAGCTCCTCCTCGGCGAGCTTGATGCCGAAGTGGCTGCAATAGCCCTTCACCATCGCCAGATATTCGTCCTGGCTGCAGCGGTGAAAGCCGAGCCACAGGCCGAAACGGTCGGAGAGCGACACCTTCTCCTCGACCGCCTCGCCGGGATTGATCGCGGTCGAGCGTTCGTTCTCGATCATCTCCCGCGCCAGCAGATGCCGGCGGTTCGACGTGGCGTAAAGGATGACATTTTCCGGCCGGCCCTCGATGCCGCCTTCAAGTACCGCTTTGAGCGACTTGTAGGAGGCGTCGTTGCCGTCGAACGACAGGTCGTCGCAGAACACGATGAAATGGAATTCGGACGCGCGCAGCAGGTCCATCAGCGCCGGCAGGCTCTCGATGTCCTCGCGGTGGATCTCGATCAGCTTGAGGCGGTGGGCGGGCTTGCGGTCGATATTGATGCTGGCATGGGTCGCCTTCACCAGCGAGGATTTGCCCATGCCGCGCGCGCCCCACAACAGCGCATTGTTGGCGGGAAGCCCGTCGGCAAACCGTTCGGTATTCTCGATCAGGATGTCACGCATCCGGTCGATGCCCTTGAGCAGGCCGAGATCGACGCGGCTGACGCGTGGCACGGGCGCCAGCCGGCCATCGGGATGCCAGACGAAGGCGTCGGCGCTGGAAAACGCATGGGCTGCGCCGGTGGCCGGCGCGGACGCTGACAGCTGCGCCGCGATCGTTTCGAGCGCCCGCACAATCCTTTCCGCCGTGTCATGTTCGGGGGCGGTTGCCGGACGTTTTGTCGCGGTCGCCTGCGATTTTCGCGCCGCGCGAGGTCTTGTTTTTGGAGGCTTTTTCGACATCTTTCGGGGTTCCTGACCCCGCAGCCATATCGGGCCTTTCGGTAGCCTGCAAGCCACTCGAATGAAGGACAAAAGAGGGGTTGGGCGGCGTTGCAATTGGGACCGCGGCCGCTATAGTCCGCGCGAATTTGACCCGAGCCGGCCCGACGCGAGCGGCGTTGCCGGCTCATTCCCGTTTCACGAGGATCGTCCGAATGCTGATTACACCTGCGTTTGCCCAGGCCGCGGGAGGCGGCGACACCAACAGCATGTTGATGTCGTTGCTGCCCTTCGCGCTGATCTTCGTGATCATGTATTTCCTGATTCTGCGGCCGCAGCAGAAGAAGGCGAAGGACCATGCCGAACTCGTGAAGAACATCCGCCGCGGCGACACGGTGGTGACCTCGGGCGGTCTGGTCGGCAAGGTGACGAAGGTGGTCGATGACGACCAGATCGAATTCGAAATCTCTGACGGCGTCAGGGTGCGGCAAATGCGGCAGATGATCTCGGGCGTGCGCGCCAAGGGCGAGCCGGCGAAGGACAAGAGCGAGTCCGCCAAGGACGAGACGTCCGCGAGCTAGCTTTCCCGAGGCGCCGCATTCTCCTGAATCTGACAGGTCAACTCGATGTTGTATTTCACGCGGTGGAAGGCGCTGGCGATCATCCTGACGGCGCTGGTGGTGTGCCTTTGCGCCGTTCCCAATTTCTTCCCCGAAGCGACCGTCAAGGGCTGGCCGGCATGGGCGCAACGGCGGCTGGTGCTTGGCCTCGACCTTCAGGGCGGCTCCTACCTGCTGCTGGAGGTCGACTCGAACTACGTCAAGAAAGAGAAGCTCGACCAGATCCGCGACGACGTGCGCCGCACGCTGCGCGAGGCCAGGATCGGTTATACCGGCCTCGCCTCGCGTCCCGATAGCGTCGAGGTCCGTGTCAAGGACACCGATCTGCAGAACGCCCTGACCAAACTGCGCGAGCTGTCGCAGCCGCTTGGCGGGCTGATGGGCACCAGCGGGCAGCGCAGCCTGGAAATCAGCGATGCCGGCGGTGGCCTGATCCGCCTGGGGGTTCCGCAAGCGGCCATCACCGAGCGCATCCGTCAGACCATCGAACAGTCGATCCAGATCGTCGAGCGCCGTGTCAACCAGCTCGGCACCGTCGAACCGGTGATCCAGCGCCAGGGCACCGACCGTATCCTGGTCCAGGTGCCGGGATTGCAGGACCCGAGCCGCCTGAAAGAACTCTTGGGCAAGACCGCCAAGATGGAGTTCCGCATGGTCGATACGACCGTGCCGCCGGATCAGGCCCAGGCGGGCAGAGTGCCGCCCGATTCCGAAGTGCTGATGAGCTCGACGTCGCCGAAGATACCTTATGTCATCAAGAAGCAGGTTCTGGTCTCCGGCGGCGATCTGACGGATGCGCAGCCCGGCTTCGACCAGCGTTCGGGTGAGCCGATCGTCAGCTTCCGCTTCAACACCTCCGGCTCGCGCAAATTCGCGCAGGCGACGTCCGAGAATGTCGGGCAGCCCTTCGCCATCGTGCTCGACAATGAGGTGATTTCCGCTCCCGTGATTCGCGAGCCGATCACCGGCGGTTCCGGGCAGATCTCCGGCAATTTCACCGTGCAGCAGGCCAACGATCTGGCGATTCTCCTGCGCGCGGGCGCGCTGCCGGCGCCGCTGACGGTGATCGAGGAGCGTACCGTCGGTCCGGGGCTCGGCCAGGATTCGATCGAGAAGGGTGAACTGGCGGCCTATGTGGGCTCGATCCTGGTTATCGTGTTCATGCTCGTGACCTACCGGCTGTTCGGCGTGTTCGCCAACATCGCGGTCGCCATCAACGTCGCGATGATCTTCGGCGTGCTGTCGCTGCTGAACGCAACGCTGACCTTGCCCGGCATCGCCGGCATCGTGCTGACGGTCGGCATCGCGGTGGACTCCAACGTGCTGATCTATGAGCGCATCCGCGAGGAATTGCGCGGCGGGCGCAATGCGATTTCCGCGATCGACGCCGGCTTCAAGCGCGCGCTGTCGACGATCCTGGATTCCAACATCACCACCTTCATCGCCGCCGCCGTGCTGTTCTATATCGGCACCGGACCGGTGCGCGGCTTCGCCGTGACGCTCGGCATCGGCATCATCACCACGGTGTTCACCGCGTTTACCCTGACCCGCCTGATCGTGGCGACCTGGGTGCGGTGGAAGCGGCCGCACAGCGTGCCGATTTGATTATGCGGAGCCGCCTGTGACACATTTGGTTCTGATAGGCCTTGGCATCGTGATCGCCGTGCTGACAGTGGTCAGCATCTTCGGCTGGCTGCCGTCGCTGCGGATCGTGCCCGACAACACGCATTTCGATTTCACGCGCTTCCGCCGCATCAGTTTTCCGATCTCGGCGCTGCTCTCGATTTTCGCCATCACGCTGTTCTTCACCCACGGGCTGAACTTCGGCATCGACTTCAAGGGCGGCACGCTGATGGAAGTCCGGGCCAAGTCGGGCGCGGTCGACATCGCCGCGATGCGCGCCACCCTCGGCGGCCTCGGACTTGGCGATATCCAGCTGCAGCAGTTCGGCGGGCCCGACGAGGTCCTGATCAGGGTTGCCGAACAGCCCGGCGGTGACGCCGCCCAGCAGGACGCCGTGCAGAAAGTCCGCGGCGCGCTCGGCGACGCCGTCGATTACCGCCGGGTCGAAGTGGTGGGACCGCGCGTTTCCGGCGAATTGCTGGCCTACGGCATGCTCGGGCTGATGCTCGCGATCCTTTCGATCCTGATCTATCTCTGGTTCCGGTTCGAGTGGCAGTTCGCGCTCGGCGCCATGATCGCCAACGTCCACGATATCGTGCTGACGATCGGCTTCATGTCGATCTCGCAGGTCGATTTCGACCTCACCAGTATCGCAGCGCTTCTGACCATTCTCGGCTATTCGCTGAACGACACCGTCGTGATCTATGACCGGATCCGGGAAATGCTGCGGCGTTACAAGAAGATGCCGATGCCGGAGCTGCTCAACGAGTCCATCAACTCGACGCTGTCACGCTCGATCATCACCCACGTCACGGTAACGCTGGCGCTGCTGGCGCTGCTGCTGTTCGGCGGTCCCGCCATCCATAGCTTTACCGCGGTCATGATGTTCGGCGTGGTGCTGGTCGGCACCTATACGTCGATCTTCATCGCAGCCCCGATCCTGATCTATCTCGGCGTCGGCGACCACAGGGCTGACGCGCCGGAAAAGTCGGCGAAGCCGGAAAAACCATCGAAGAAGTAGCCATGGCGAGCCGCTCGGACGCGCCGCATCTGCCGCGATCCGCGCCGATCGAGGCCTACGGCAATGGCGGGTTTGCCTTCGCCGACATGTCGCATCGCGGTTCGCTGTTGTGCCTGCCTGATGCGATCTGGGCCTGGCCGGTCACGAGCCCCGACGAGATCGACAAATACGCGCTGGAACAGGTGTTCGCTGCCGCGAACGCCATCGATACGCTGATCATTGGCACCGGTACCGGGGTTTGGCTGCCACCCGCCGATCTGCGCCAGGCCCTGCGGGCCGTCGGTATTGTGCTGGACGCGATGCAGACGGGCCCCGCGATCCGCACCTACAACATCATGATGGGCGAGCGGCGGCGCGTTGCGGCCGCCCTGATCGCGGTGCCATGAGCCGGGCGGACGAGGGCCGGCAAGCGGCCGAATTCTGCACCGAGCTGGTGCGCGGCCACGATTTTTCCCGCTACGCCTCGACGCTGTTCGTGCCGGCCGATCAGCGCCGCGCGCTGCTCGCCATCTACGCCTTCAATGTCGAGATTTCCCGTGTCAGGGAAGTCGTAAGCCAGCCGCTGCCCGGTGAAATCCGCCTGCAATGGTGGACCGATATGCTCGCGGGCGAAGGTCATGGCGGCGTCGAGGGCAATCCGGTCGCAGCCGAACTCAACCTCGCGATCCGGGACTGCGGCCTGCCGGTGGAGCGGCTGTCGCGGCTCGTCAACGAGCACCAGTTCGACCTCTACAACGATCCAATGCCGACCATGGCGGCTCTCGAAGGATATATCCAGGATACCTCGTCGGCGCTGTTCTCGCTTGGCGCCGCCGTCGCCGGATGGCAATCCCCCGACATCGAGCATCTCGCGCGCCATGCCGGGCTGGCGCAAGGCATCGCGCGGGTGATGGCGGCGCTGCCGCTGGATGCCGCTCGGCGTCAGCTGTTCGTGCCGCTGCAACTGCTGGAGGGCCACGGCAGCGGCATGGAGGAGGTGTTTGCGGGCAAGGAAACGCCAAAACTGCGGGCGGCGCTGGACCAGCTGATTGGCGAAGCCCGCGGGCACCTTGACACCGCCCTGACCCTGCTGCCGGGCGTACCGCCGGAGGTAAGGTCGGTGTTCCTGCCGCTAGCGGAGGTGGCCGGCGACCTCGGACGGATATCGCGCGCGGATACCGATCTCTTCAGGCCTCGTGTGACGTCGAGATTGCGGGCACTGTGGACGCTGTGGCGGGCGGCGCGGTCGCGGCCGTTTCGGGCATGACAGTGTGGTACGATGAAGTGGTCCGCAGTGGACCCCGGACCGGAATGGCATTGTGGGCGTTGTGCTCGCCTTGATCATCCTCGTGAGTGTTTTCGCTCTCCTGGCGACGTATTTCCCCGACGTCCAACAGCGCAGGGCCGGTGCTGGCTTTGGAGCGGACTGGGAATGCACTGCTCAGCCCAAAGGCGATCCGATCTGTATCCAAGAAGCCCGGCCGGTGAGGAGCGAAGGTCCAGTACGCCGCGGCTTCGTAGCTCTATCGCTGACGGCTCTGGAATACTGGATTATCCGCCTTCGCGGGTGACGACGTTTGAGGGCGGTGCTTGAACCAAATCCGCCGCTTCGAAATTGAACCGGTCGCGCAAATTCTTCCGTTGCTCGAGAATATCCTTCAGAAACGCGCGGTCGGCATCGTTGTTCATCATCGGCTCGATCAGATCGAGCTGGTTCATGGCGACGAGCTGCAGGATCTCGGTGCGCGGTTTTCCGCTCGCGTCGCGCGGCAAGGCGTGCACCACCTGGATATGCTCAGGCGGTTTTGGGCCCTTCGCGGCGTTCAGCTCGTTGCGCAGCTGCGCTTCCAGCGCGGTCCGGTCGGCCTCGACGAAGGCATAGAGCCCGACGCCGGTGCGGCGGTCGGCAAAGGCGACGATGGCGGTATCGCGGACGTCGGGATTTTTCCGAATCAGGTCGATCAGCGCCGGCGCGTCATTGACCAGTCGCCGGCCGCCGCCTTCGCGGTCGGTGAAATTGAACAGGCCGCGGGTGATGGCGCGGTAGATCTTCTTGCCGGTCATGAGCCAGAGGCTGGCCACAAAGGATTTGCGCGCCAGAATCTTGCGCTCCTTCGGCGTCAGCGCGTCGGGCGCGTAGCTGCGCTTGTGCTTCAGGAGATGCCGCAAATCCTCGTAGGCGGCGATCCGGAACAGCCGGCCCCGCGTCTTGAAGCAGGCGGCGAGCTGGAAGTCGGTGAGATAGGCGCGGCCGTTGCTGCCACGCAGCCAGTTTTGTTCCTTGGCGAGATCGTTATGGCAGATGCCGGCGCGATGCAGCCTGCGCAGCGCCGCTTTGGCGGAACGGAAATAGGCGACATCGCCGACCGGCTTTGCTAGATGCAGCGCCACCCCGTCAATGAAGCCGCGTACCAGCGCCTGGCGGCCGGCCCACAGCAACTCCGGCCCGACCTCAAGGCCGCGCGCCAGCGCCAGCGCCCGTCGCTCGCGGCCGAAAAGATGACGCGCCGGGAGATAGGACCACCACGGCACCTGGTCGAGCCGGCGCAGCACCGCATCGACTTCACCCCGATCGCTACGAAAGCGCCCGCGTTCGACCGTGGAAAACACGTCGCGCTTCAACAGCACGCCCTCGATCCATCGTGCCGACAGCACAGCGGCGTCGTCTTTTGGCAAACTCATGAGGCGCTCACGCTGCCGCAGCAGTATGCAGATTTTCGGCAACCCAGCGATCGAGATCGGCCAGCGCGCGGGCGCTGATCGCCTGTTTCTTGGCAACCGTCTTCTCGTTGCCGCGCAGCCGCGAGCCGTCGGGCTTTTTGGTAGGGAGGCTGGCGAGCGGCGGAAACAGCCCGAAATTGATGTTCATCGGCTGAAACGAGCGCGTGCCCGGTTCGATGGTCTCGATATGGCCGCCGGTGATATGGCCGAGCAGCGAGCCCAGCGCCGATGTTGCCGGCGGCGGGGCCAGCGATGTCGCGCGTGCTTCGGCCGCGGCATAGAGGCCGGCGATCAGCCCGATGCTGGCGGATTCCACATAGCCTTCGCATCCCGTCATCTGGCCGGCGAAGCGCAGCCGTGGCTCCGCGCGCAACCGCAATTGGCCGTCCAAAAGCTTCGGCGAATTCAGGAAGGTGTTGCGATGCAGGCCGCCGAGCCGGGCGAATTCGGCGTTCTCGAGCCCGGGAATGGTGCGGAAGACGCGCTGCTGCGCGCCGTGCTTCAGCTTGGTCTGGAAGCCGACCATATTGTAGAGCGTGCCGAGCTTGTTGTCCTGGCGCAGCTGCACGATGGCGTAGGCCTTCACGGTCGGATCGTACGGATTCGTCAGGCCGACCGGCTTCATCGGGCCGTGACGCAGCGTTTCGCGGCCGCGCTCAGCCATCACCTCGATCGGCAGGCAGCCGTCGAAATAGGGGGTGTTGGTTTCCCACTCCTTGAAGTCGGTCTTCTCGCCGGCAATCAGCGCGTCGACGAAGGCGTCGTATTGCTCCTTGGTCAGGGGACAGTTGATGTAATCGGCGCCGGTTCCGCCCGGGCCGACCTTGTCGTAGCGCGACTGGAACCAGGCCACCGACATATCGATGGAATCCCGGTGCACGATCGGGGCGATCGCATCGAAGAAGGCGAGCGCGTTCTCGTCCGTGAGCTGGCGGATGGCATCCGCCAGCGGCGCGGATGTCAGAGGCCCTGTCGCGACAATGACGTTGCGCCAGTCCGCAGGCGGCAGGCCGTCGACCTCCGTGCGGCGGATGTCGATCAGGGGATGGTCGTTGAGCGCCCTGGTGACGGCCGCCGAGAACCCGTCGCGGTCCACCGCCAGTGCGCCGCCGGCGGGGACCTGATTGGCATCGGCCGCGCGCATGATCAGCGAGCCCAGCCGCCGCATTTCGGCGTGCAGCAGGCCGACCGCGTTATTGGCGGCGTCGTCGGACCTGAATGAATTGGAGCATACGAGCTCGGCAAGGCCGTCGGTGCGATGTGCTTCCGTCATCCTGACCGGGCGCATCTCATGCAGCACAACGGGGACGCCGGACTGGGCGACCTGCCAGGCAGCTTCCGAGCCGGCGAGGCCGGCGCCTACGATATGCACGGACTCAGTGTGGGGTTTGGTGCCTGTCATAGGCACAGAGGTAGCGCGTAGCGGCAGATACGACAACGCCCGCGGCAGTGGCGGGCGTTATCCGTTCGACAGTCGGCTGAAGAGCATCAGCCGTTAAAGGTGCCGGCGGCAACGCGCGGAATGTCCGAGCGATCAAGGCCGATATCGGCCAATTCGCGATCGCTGAGCTGGGACAGTTCGCTGACATTGCGCTGATAGTCCCGGAACGCCTGGATCATGCGAATGAGCGAGAGCAACATGGTAGTCTCCTTGAATTTGCGATTCAGCTCTTGATGTCAGCCTCATCGTTGAAATGAACATAGGGCAATATTTCTCGTTCCAGAAGGTCAAATGGTGCGGTGCAGCTAAGCACTACGCGCATGGCAACGGTAAGAAACGATTAACCCTTCAGCATGACTGCCCAAACAAGCCGCCCTGTCCGCCTGCCGGCGGACCAATACCATCAAAATCTCCGTGTAATCGCGTAGTTCTCCCATTGGCAGCCGAGCGATCGACCCCCATAAAAATGGTTGCAGGCCGATTGAAAACAAGCCCTCGGAGAGCGAAGTGGGGTTCCGAGAGCGGGATGAATTGGTCGTGGGGGCATTCCTTCATGCGTGATTCGCATGCAGTCAAACGATTATGAACTATAAATCATTATTTATACCGCATCGCGGTATCTTGAGGCCGGCCCTGAATTCGCCCATCCTGGCGAGCAGCTGGCGGACCGCCATCATAAGCGGCTTCACGGGCGACTCCCATGGCGAGACCACCGGAAAAGCAGCCGGATTTTATTCCCAAGTGAATGCGCGGTGTGGCACGAAAAGTCGGCCTGTCGAACGGCGCCAATTCCATTCGAGCGCCATCTCGTAGCGGATGAGTCTACGGCGACGCGCTCCAACAGAATCCTTGCCGACGTGAAATGCAGGAACGTCCTTGCGCATGGGGCCTTGCAGCGCGCGCGTCACATTTTCATCGCGTGAAATTCATTCCGAAACTCGGCGGGTCAGCGATCAATTGTCGCACAGATTCCGGCAATGATGCCGGCGTCTGATCTAAGAAGAAAAGGAAAGTAACATGATCAATAAGTTACTCGGAGCAGCCGCAATGGCTGCCATGTTGTACTCGACCGTTCCCGCATCTGCAGCCGGCATGGGTGGCTGCAGTGGCGAAAACATGACCAAGTCCGAATCCATGGTGGAAGCCATGGCCGACGGCGAGGGCAAGGCTACGGCTCAGAAGGAAGTCGCGATGGCACAGTCCGCGATGCTCGACGGCAAGATGGGCGCATGCGCCGCTCATCTGAGCAAGGCGATGCATGTGGGCATGATGAAGTAAGCCAGAACATAGGGGCCGGTTGCGCCGGGCGATCGGCCCTTTAGGCGCCGGGATGCGGCAGATTCACATATTCAGGGTGCGTGCGCGAGTTGGCTGGCGAAATAGGCGATGGTCTTGGCGTAGACCTCGCTCTTGTTCCATTGCTGGATCACATTGAAATTGGTGCTGCCGGGCTCCCAATCCTTGCCGCGCTGCCAGCCGTAGCTGGCGAGATAGTTCGCGGTCGATGCCAGCACGTCGGGCGCACTGTGCAGGAGATCGCGGCGGCCATTGCCGTCGAAATCCACGGCGTATTTCAGATAGGACGACGGCATGAACTGGGTCTGGCCGATCTCGCCGGCCCAGGCGCCGCGCATTTCCGACGGCGCCAGATCGCCGCGCTCGACGATACGCAGCGCGTCCATCAACTCGGCTCGGAAGGTATCGGCGCGGCGGCAATCATAGGCCAGCGTCGCCAGCGAGCGGATGGTCGGAAATTTCCCGATGTTGACGCCGAAATCCGTCTCCAGCCCCCAGATCGCCACCAGCACTTCGCCGGGGACGCCGTAGCTTTGTTCGATGCGCCCGAGCACTGACCCGTATTGCTTCATCATGTTGGAACCCCGGGTTAGGCGGGGAGGCACCATCCGGCCGGAGAACTCCTCGAAGCTTTGATTAAAAACCTTCTGCGAGTGATCCCGCGAGAGCACTGCCTGATCCGGCGTCACGCCGCTCAGTCCGGCGGAGATAGCGGATTGCGAAATTCCCTTGGCGGCGGCGTCGCTTTTGAAGTCGGCAAGCCAGCTCGCAAAATTGCCGCTACCGCAGGTGGCGGCCAGCGTCGGCGTTGCCGATGATATCGCGAGCACAACGGCGGCCAGGATGGCTCGGCTCACCGGGAAGGCTCTGAAAGGCAAATGAGGGGTCATCGGGACCGCTACTCCGAAATGATTCTGTAATGAAGACGTTTCCCCGACGATTCGAAATGTCCTTGGCAACCACGGCCAAAACAAGGCCCATGGCGGACCGGCGGTTCCCGCCATGCGCCACTGTGAAGAATCAGTGATTTTCGAACAAAGACCGCCGGCCGATGATCGGCCGCCGGCTTGTTTGCGCTAACATCGCCGGCAGGGCTAGGGGCGATCCTTGCGGCGCCATGGAAACAAGTTGGCCGGGAAATCCGCCGCCGGTCGCCGTTCGCGGTGCGGGCGGGGCGGAATCGGCCGCGGATTGGGATCCGGCGCGATTACCTTGCGATAGAGGTGCCAGGTGGCGTGCCCGAGCAGCGGAATCACGACGGCAAGCCCGAGGAACAGCGGCAGCGATCCCAGGACGAGCAGCAGGGCGACGATCAATCCCCATGCCGCCATCGGAACGGGATTGCGCGCCACCGCCCGCAGCGATGTCACCATGGCGTCGCCGACACCGGCATGACGATCGAGCATCAGCGGGAACGAGACCACGCTGACGCACAGCGCCACCAGGGCAAACAGAAAGCCGACGCCACAGCCCACCACGATCAGCCACCAGCCCTGCGGGGTCGTCAGCACGCGGCCGGCAAAATCCGGAATATCCGCCGCGGACTGATAGCCGAATGTCGCCACGTAGATCGCCTGCGCGGTGGCCACCCAGGTGACGAACAGCGCCAGCAGCAGCGTGCCGAGTGCCAGCATGGCGCCGAATGAGGGTGAGCGCAGCACCTCGAACGCATCCCAGGCTGACGCGGGTTCGCCGGCCTCGCGGCGGCGGCTGAGTTCATAGAGCCCGAGTGCCGCGAACGGGCCGAGCAGGGCAAAGCCCGCGGCCAGCGGGAACAATAGCGGCAGCACCGAATAGCCGAGCACTGTGCGCGCCAGCACCAGCCCCAGCACCGGATAGATCGCGCAGAGGATGATGGCGTGGCTCGGCACGGCCTTGAAATCCTCCCAGCCGAGTCGTAGCGCCTGGTGCAGATCGGACAGGCCGATGGTTCGGATGATGGGCGCAGCCGCGCCGTCCTGCGCAGGCTGGGCGATCGGGCTGACATTGCCGGGATAGGGGGCCGCCATGGTCGTTATCTCCCTTGCCGCCGGATTTCACGCTTGATCAAGCGCGCAGGCGGCCGTCTCTGGAAACGATCACGATCAGGCCAGACGCGAAAACAGGAAACCGAAGCTGGCCATGTCGCGAACTGAAACTCAAGCGTACTCCCATTCACCCGAGCCAGTGGCTCACGCTTCGGTGATGCTGCGATGTGTCAGCGAAAGCGCATGCGTCATTCCGCCTTCATTCCGCCGCGGCTCCTGCATAGCCAAGCTTCTCCATGGGGAATAGAATTGCGTGGCGCGGCCGTGGCGCTGCCGACAGCGAAGCAAGGCCGTTCAAGCCTTCACTGTATCTTCAGAAGTCATAGGGAGCGAACGATGAGCATTTTCGGCAAAATCATGAGCGCGATTTTTGGGTCCAAGGCAGCCGCGACGCCGGCAGGCGCAGGAACCGCGGCAGGCGGGGCCGCCGCCGGCACGGGATCGGCCGCCGCGCCGTCATCGGCACCGGCTGCGCCGGCGCAATCCGTCGATGTGGCGGCGATCGTCGACAAGGCGGCCGCCGCCAAGGGCGAAAAGCTGGAATGGCGCACGTCGATCGTCGATCTGATGAAGGCGCTCGATATCGACTCGAGCTTCTCGGCGCGCAAGGAATTGGCGAAGGAACTTGGCTACACCGGCGACAGCAACGATTCCGCCAGTATGAACATCTGGCTGCACAAGCAGGTGATGGCGAAACTGGCCGCGAACGGCGGCAAGCTGCCGCCCGAGATCAAGCACTGACGTCGCGTTTTGCGATCACAGATCAAGGCCCGCGTTCGCGCGGGCTTTTTTGCGACTGAGGGCGTGTGCGTCGACCAACCGGGTTCTTGCTTTGCATCAAGAAGATGAGGAATCCCGTAGTCTTACGCCGCTTTGGGAAGCGGCCGGGGCTATCTTGCCGAGGTTTGCCGACCAAGGTAGATACGCACCCGACCAAGAAACGCAGGGAATAGAGGGAGTATGACCATGAATGCCGTCGATCGCCGGACCGTCCTCGCATCGGGCGCGCTGGCGCTGGCGGGCGCGGCGACACAAAGCGCGTCGGCGCAAGCGCAGGGCGGCGCCAAGCCGATCTTTTCCGTGCCTGCGACGACAATCCCGATCGTCGGCGAGGACGGAGTGTTTCCGGTCCGCCGCATCTATTGCATCGGGCGCAATTATGCCGCGCACGCGATCGAGCGCGGGTCGGATCCGACGCGGGAGCCTCCGTTCTTTTTCCAGAAGCCGACCGACGCGATCCAGAACGTTGCGATCGGAACCGTCGCGGACCATCCCTATCCGTCGCTGACCAAGAATTATCACCACGAAGTCGAGCTGGTGGCGGCGCTGAAATCGGGCGGCAGCAATATTTCACCGGAAAAGGCGCTCGACTACGTCTACGGCTATGCACTCGGCCTCGACATGACCCGGCGCGATCTGCAGAACGGCATGGCCGCGGAAAAGAAGCCGTGGGAAATCGGCAAGAGTTTTGACCACGCCGCGGTGCTCGGCCCGATCCATCCGGTTTCCAAGACCGGACACTTCACCAAGGGCGCGATCTCGCTCGCGGTCAACGGCACGGTGCGGCAGAACTCAAATCTGGACAAGATGATCTGGAGCGTCGCCGAACAGATCGCAAAACTGTCGGAGGCGTTCGAGCTGAAGGCCGGCGACATCATCTATTCCGGCACGCCGGAGAATGTCGGCCCGGTCGTGAAGGGCGATGTGCTGCTGTGCAAGCTGGACGGCCTGCCGGACATGTCGATCCGGATCGTGTGAAGATTGTTGGCGTGAGATTCCGGCGACGCTTCGCGTCGCCCCGGAATGACGACTGGCGCTTCATCCCGCGAGATCCGCGAATTCCGGATTCTTGTGCAGATAATCGACGACGAAGCCGCAGCCGGCGATCACCTTCAATCCATCGGCGCGGATCAGCTGCAGCGCGCCCCTGACCAGCTCCGAGGCGATGCCGCGGCCACGCAGGTTCCGCGGCGTCTCGGTGTGGGTGATGATGACGGCCGACGGCGTCAGGCGATAATTCGCGAATGCCAGCCCGCCCTCGGCGTCAAGCTCGAAGCGGGAGAGGGCCTTGTTGTCGCGGACGCTGCCTGTTGCCATGAGTCGTTCCCGTAAATGAGGACCAGGATCGGATATGTAGGTCGGGGCTTCCGCTGATGCAAAGGGCGCAAGCATCGCACCCCGCTCAGCTCTTCAGGGAATCGGCGAGCATGCCGCGGATCGACCACGGCTCGCCGTCGCTGGCGCCGGAGATATCGTCGATCTTCCATTGTCCGCCGTCGCGCACGAAATCGTAACGGATGGTATTGTCGGCGGCCTTCTTGCGGGCGGCGCCATGGCCGGCGATGGTGACGGCGATGACGGCCTTGTCGGTATCAAGCTTCTCCGTGGCCACGCTGAACGATTTTACGTCCGGCTCCTGCGAATTGGTGACGGGGTCGAAATCAACCGGCCCGACGTCGCCCTTCGGCGTATGGGCGTCGGCCTTCGCCCATACCGCCACCAGCGCTTTCGACAGGTATTTTGTCTTTGCCGCCTTGCTTTCGATGATGAACGCGCCGCCGCCGTCGCCTTTGCCCTTGGCGGCACGGGCGTAGATGGCAGTGACGATGGCAACGGGATCATTCGCCACCGGCGGCGCGGCAAGCGCAAGGGGCGATGCGGCAAAGGCAGACAGGCCGGTTAGAGTTAGCACTCGGCGGGTGATCATCGGAGGTCCTCAAATCAGTTATGGCGTGCTTATAGACGGGAATATGTGCTTGGATCACCGTCGCGAGCGCGAAATGATCGCCGGGAGGCTGGCATGGCCAACGATAAAGGCCCCAACATCAAGAAGAAGCAGAAGTGCAAGAATTGCGAAGGCAAGGGCCTGCTGAAAAAGGGCGACAAGGTCGTCAAGTGCCAGCGCTGCGGCGGCACCGGGCTGCGCTGACGCCGCAATGATCGCGCCTTTCCGCCTGCACTTGCGGGGCGGCGGCGGATGGCGATAAACAGGGCCGGAAGCCGGGACCCGATAAAACGCCCTGCCATGTGTCCAGGAGGAAACCTCCATGAAGCTTGTGCTGACCCTGCTCGGCGTTGTCCTGCTGGTTGTTGCCGCGGTCTATTTCCTGCTGCCGGCGGATCAGCTGCCGGGCTTTTTCCCGGGGCATGAGGCCGGCGTAACGCGGATGCATTACAAGCATGGCATCGCTTCCGGCGTGGTCGGCATCGTGCTGCTGGCGGCCGGCGTCTGGATGGGACGGCGGTGAGCGGAGAGACCGCCGCTGCGCCCACGGGCGGCGTGAGCCGGATGTCGCGCCGGGTGATGAATCTCGCGCATCTTCTGACCCAGAACGCCCGCCGCCACGGCGACCGCACTGGCTTCATCTGGGGCGATCGCAGCTCGACCTGGTGCGAGATCGACGCCAGGGTTTCGGCGCTGGCGGCGGCGCTGGCCGCGCGCGGCATCGCCAAAGGCGACCGCATCCTCGTCCATTCCAAGAACGGCGACGAGATGTTCTGGTCGATGTTTGCCGCGTTCCGGCTCGGCGCGGTCTGGGTGCCGACCAATTTCCGGCTGATGCCGGACGAGGTGGCCTATCTCGCCACAGCCTCCGGCGCAAAGGCGTTTCTGTGTCACGGCGATTTTCCGGATCATGCGGCGGCGGTGAAAGCGGCGAGCCCGGCGCTCGCCTTTACCTGGCGGATCGGCGAGGGAACGCTCGGCGAGAAATCCGTGGGCGACGCGATCGCGCCGCATACCGGCGCCAAGGTCGACAACGCCGCGGTCGAGTACGACGACCCCTGCTGGTTCTTCTTCACTTCGGGCACCACCGGGCGCTCCAAGGCGGCGGTGCTGACCCACGGCCAGATGGCCTTTGTCATCACCAACCATCTCGCCGACCTCATGCCCGGCACCACGGAGAATGACGCCTCGCTTGTCGTTGCACCGTTGTCGCATGGCGCCGGCGTGCACCAGCTGGTGCAGGCCGCGCGTGGCGTGCCGACCATCCTGCTCTCGACCGAGCGCTTCGATATCGACGAGGCGTTCCGGCTGATCGAGCGGCACCGTGTCAGCAACATCTTTACCGTGCCGACCATTCTGAAAATGATGGTCGAGCATCCCGCGGTCGACCGCTACGACCATTCCTCGCTGCGCCATGTGATCTATGCCGGCGCGCCGATGTACCGGGAGGACCAGAAGACCGCGCTGAAAACACTAGGCGGCGTGCTGGTGCAGTATTTCGGGCTCGGCGAGGTCACCGGCAACATCACCGTGCTGCCGCCGGCCCTGCACGATCCCGAGGATGGCCCGCACGCCCGCATCGGCACTTGCGGCTTCGAGCGCACGGGCATGCAGGTTTCTATCCAGGGCGATGACGGCCGCGAACTGAAACCGTTGGAGACCGGCGAAATCTGCGTCATCGGCCCGGCCGTGTTCGCGGGCTATTACGACAACCCCGAGGCCAACGCCAAGGCGTTCCGCGACGGCTGGTTTCGCACCGGCGATCTCGGCCACATGGACGAGGAAGGTTTTGTCTATATCACCGGCCGCGCCTCCGACATGTACATATCGGGCGGGTCCAACATCTACCCGCGCGAGGTCGAGGAGAAGATCCTGACCCACCCCGCGATCGGCGAGGTCGCGGTGTTAGGGGTGCCCGATCCGGTGTGGGGCGAGGTCGGCGTCGCCGTCTGCGTGGCGCGGGAAGGCGCGGGCGCGGTGAGCGAGGCCGAGATGGCCGGCTTCCTCGCCCCAAAAGTGCCGCGCTACAAGATGCCGAAGCGGTTTTTCTTCTGGGACGCCCTGCCGAAATCGGGCTATGGCAAGGTGCCGAAACGGCTGGTGCGCGACGAGCTCGAAGCGCGCGGGCTGCTTGACCTCATCACCAAGCAAAGCTGATGCGCAGCATCGCCCAGCCAGGGCCGCCCGCGCCCGAGCGCATCCAGTGGGTGGAAGCGCGCGGCCGCGCTTTCTCGTTCACGCTGCAAGCCGGCCTGCCGCTGCTGGAAGCCGCGCGCCGCGGTTTTGCGCGAGAGGGATTTGCCGGCGGCGTGCTGAACCTGCAAGGCGGGGCTCTCGGTCCGTTCGCCTATGTCATGCCGGCGCTGTCGAAGACCGGCGAGAACGCCGCGTTCTACAGCGACATTTTTCGCCCCACGGGCGTGACGCGGCTCAAGCTGGGCGCGATGACGCTGGGCGTGCGCGACGGCGCGCCGTTCTTCCATTGCCATGCGCTGTGGCGCGAGGCCGATGGCAGCAGCAGCGGCGGCCATATCCTGCCCGAGGAGACCGTGGTCGCCGAGCCGTTCGAGGTCGAGGCTTTCGGCCTCGATGGCGCGGAGTTCAAGGCTGAGCCCGACCCCGAGACCAGGTTCAAGCTGTTCGGGCCGGTGCCCCGTGCGCTCACCGAAGCGGAGACGAGCAGCCGCGCCTTCGCGCTGCGGCTGCGGCCGAACCAGGATTTTGCCGGCGCGCTGGAAGCCTTCTGCCGGCAGCACGGGATCTTGCGCGCCCGGCTGCGCGGCGGCGTCGGCTCGACCATCGGCGCCCGCTTCACCGATGGAAGCAGCGTCGTGCCATTCGCGACCGAGCTTGCGGTCCGCTCCGGCAGCGTCGCGCCGCATTCAGACGGCACGCTGGTGGCGGAGCTCGATATCGCGCTGGTCGATTATCTCGGCGGCCTCGCCGAGGGCAGGCTGGTGCGCGGCGACAATCCCGTGCTGATGACGATGGAACTGGTGCTGGAAGTGCTGGGCGAGCAGGCGAGGGCGTAGGGGGAGCGCTTGCGGCTTGATTGACGGATTGACATTTCAAAGAGCGAGTTGATCGTCATTCCGGGATGGGGCGTTAGCACCAGACCTCAGATGTGCAATTGCACATCGGGGAATCTCGAGATTCCGGGTTCGATGCTTCGCATCGCCCCGGAATGACGATTTCGACAAACATCCGCGATCTCGCGGCGCGATGCGCCCGAGTTTTAAATACCGTTCCGCCCAAAGAGGGCGTGGGGAATGCCGGGTGCCCAGTGCACCCGCAGCCTCGTGTGCGAAGTGGTAGTGCAGAATGCACACGAGTATTCACAGCGGTCGCACCGGAAATCACCCGGCATCCCCGCACGCAATGGTTTTAACGGCTTCCTTCGTGATCTCCCCGGCGATCGGGCTTTTTTGTCACCGTCGCCG
>JBGPSI010000064.1:0-22731 GCA_041490045.1 Bradyrhizobium sp. | reverse complement strand
GGAATTCGGCGGTACCGCAAAGGCAAGCACCGGCAGCGCCTCGCAGCAATTGATGCCGACGGCGCGCAGCGCCATCAGGCCGATGATGCGCGGAATGTCGGCGCTGGCCCAGCCGCCGGAATTCGGCCGGTTGGTCGGGGCATTGTAGCCGAGATAGGGCGCAAGCAGCACGGTGCGATCGAACAGGTTCTGGATCGGCGATGCGGCGACGCGCAGCGCGAAGCCGCCGCCGGAGGAATGGCCGATCAGCGTCAGCGGCGCACTCGGCGTGGTCTTGCGGACGACCGCGACAAAATCGGCGAGATCGTCCTCGAGCTGGCCGACATAGCCGATATCGCCGCGGGTTCCAGACGCGCCATGGCCGCGAACGTCCATCGCATAGACTTCCACGCCATGCACCGCCAACGCGATCGAGAGCGCGTGGATGGTGGTTCCGCTGGAACCAGACGAGCCGTGGATCACGATCGCCGCCCGGCCGGTCGCGGGACCGGTCGGAGGATAATGGCGGAAGCCGAGCGCGGTGCCGTCGCGGGCTTGAAATCGCTCAAGCGCCGGTAGCGAGCCGAAATCGACCGATTTGCGGGCCTCCGAAATCGAGGTCAGTTCGGGCGGCCGCCGCAGCGGCGCGGCCACCAGCCCCACCAGCACCACTCCGGCCAAACCGACGGCCGCGAGGCCCCAGACAAGGACGCGGAAGCCGACCGATACCATGGCGATCATGACGCAGCTCCTTCTGGCAATTCTTTAAACACAGAGAACTCTGTATAACAGAGTATGTGGGAACCGCAACGGCTGATTTGCGGGTGCTGCCAAAATCCCTACCTTGTGCGCCTGTCCGAAAAACCCGAATCGATTGTCCGCGATGGCCGCCATTGAAGCCCTGATCAACGCACCGGAATTCACGGTGTCCGAACTGTCCTCCGCGCTGAAGCGGACGGTGGAGGACAATTTCGGCCATGTCCGGGTACGCGGCGAAATCTCGGGCTTCCGCGGGCCGCATTCGTCCGGCCACTGCTATTTCGCGCTGAAGGACGAGAGCGCCAAGATCGAGGCGGTGATCTGGAAGTTCGCCCACGCGCGGATGCGCTTCAAGCCGCAGGAGGGGCTCGAGGTCATCGCGACCGGCAAGCTCACCACCTATCCCGGCTCGTCGAAATACCAGATCGTGATCGAAGCGCTCGAGCCCGCCGGCATCGGCGCGCTGATGGCGCTGATGGAAGAGCGCAAGAAGAAGCTCGCCGCCGAAGGGCTGTTCGACGAGGCGCGCAAGCAGCTTCTGCCGTGGCTGCCGGAGGTGATCGGCGTCGTCACCTCGCCGACCGGCGCCGTGATCCGCGACATCCTGCATCGCCTCGAAGACCGCTTTCCGCGCCGCGTGCTGGTGTGGCCGGTCAAGGTGCAAGGCGAAGGCTCGGCCGAGCAGGTCGCTGCCGCCATCCGCGGTTTCAACGCGCTGCCGGAAGGCGGCAAGATTCCTCGCCCCGATCTTCTGATCGTCGCGCGCGGCGGCGGCTCGCTGGAGGATCTCTGGTCGTTCAACGAGGAGATCGTGGTCCGCGCCGCCGCGGAAAGCATGATCCCGCTGATCTCGGCGGTCGGCCACGAGACCGACATCACGCTGATCGATTTCGCCGCCGACAAGCGCGCGCCGACCCCGACGGCGGCCGCCGAAATGGCGGTCCCGGTGCGGGCCGAATTGTTCGTCGAGGTCACCGCGCTGGCGCGGCGGACAATGTTGTGCTGGCAGCGCGCCCAGGAAGCCCGCCGCAACGAATTGCGCGCCGCGGCCCGCGCGCTGCCCGCCGCGGGCGAATTGCTGGCGATCCCGCGGCAGCGGCTGGATGGCGCGAGTGCATCGCTGCCGCGTGCCTTGAAGGCCAATACGCATCTGCATTTCCGCCACTTCGCAGGCGTCAGCGCGCGGCTGACGGTGCGGGTGCTGCGCGGGCAGCTCACCCAGGCCCGGCATCGGCTGACCGTATCCGGCGAACGCATGACGCATTCGGCGCGGACGCTGTTGCGAAACCGCCGGGATCGCTTCGCCGGCCTCGAGGTCCGGCTGAAGGCATCAAAGCTCGCCAACGCGCAGGCGCAACGCCAGGCGATCGCGCGCGACCGCGAGCGGGTGGCACGCCTCGCCGAGCGGGCGCGGCGCGCGCTGGCAACCGCCACGCAACGTCTGCAGGCGCGGGTTGCCCATAGCGGCCAGCTGCTCGGGGCATTGTCCTACCGCAGCGTGCTGGCGCGCGGCTTTGCGCTGGTGCGCGACGAGCAGGGCCACGCGGTGCGGACCGCGGCCGGCATCGGTCCGGGGGCGCGGCTCGATCTGGAATTTTCAGACGGACGCGTCGCCGCCACCACGGATGCCGATCGCCCGCCGGCGCAGAGCCCGGCGAAGCCGGCTGCGAGCGAGCCGAAGGCGGCTACGCCGAAGCGTGTTGGCAAACCGGTCGATCAGGGCAGTTTGTTCTAATAGCCGCGCTATCGCGACAGCCATTCGGCGACGCGCTTCTGCGAATCGGCGCGGGCTTCGGGATCGGTGCCGAAATGGCCGCGTTCCGGGGGCGCGGCATCGGGCGTGCCGGCGGTCGCGTGCAGCGGAAAATTCATGCGGTCGAAATCGTGATAGGCGCCGGGATAAACCACGATCCGCGTCAGCGCGCTGCGGCCGCGGGCGCCGTCGACCATCTGGCGGCAGGCGGGCGGCGAGGAGACGTCGTCCTTGGCGCCGATCAACAACAGCGTCGGCACCCGCGCGCTCCATCCGAGCCCTGCGGAGATCCGGCAGTCGGGATAGAACGCGATCGCGGAGCGGAAGTCTGGCTCGACGCTGCGCGACGACAATTGCGGCCGCACCGCCCATAACAGCGCGCTGGCGCCGTTCGCCCATCCGAGCAGGCTGATGCGGTCGTGCGCCACCCAGGGCTGCTCCACCAGCCATTGCCGGGACGCCATGATGTCCGCGACCCGCTCGCGGCGGGCACGAATCTTGTGCTCCTTGGCCCGGCATTGCGGGCCGAGTTCGCGCGAACCATAGCTGTCCGGCAGCAGGACCGCCTTGCCGCCTTTGAGCAACTGCTCGGCCCAATCGCGATAGCGCGGCTGTACCGGCTCGGTGCGACCGGCCAACCCGCCGCAGCCGTGCAGCGCGATCACGACCGGAAACGGCCCCTCCCCCTCGGGCTTGTAAAGCTGCGCGTGCAATATGGCGTTGCCGGACGGGATATCGACGCGATGCGGGGCTGCCAATGGCGCCGCATCCGCGGAAAAAGCCACGGCGAATAGCGTCAGGAATGCAGTTGCTGACAGAAGACGCATCTTGGGTGCCGGATCGTGATGGTGCTTATTAAAAGCGGTCCATTGCCGCAAGGCTAGCATGCGATATTTGCGAAATTTCATCACAAATCGGTGGGTTTGACGGGCGGACAGCATGAACTATTTATGATAGATCGCGTTTTGCGAAAAATAATCAGCCCCGGCCGGCGGCCGGGGACCGATCGGAGTTTTCCACCGTGCTCAATAAATTCGGCCCCTCGGGCCATGGCGAGGCGCAGCTGCAGTATCTGGACGGCGATTTCCGGGTGATCTCGCCGGGAACCTATGTGCGCTGCGCCGTCACCGATGCGCGGATACCGCTCGACGAGCTGAAATACTGGAGCGTCGATCTGCAGGAGGCCTACGCGATCCCGAGCGCGGTGCTGCAGCGGCATTTTCCGGGCGCGCTGAAGGTGTAGGGCTAAACAGGATCGTAGGATGGGTTGAGCGCAGCGAAACCCATCAATGTCTGTGGACAAAATGATGGGTATCGCTGCGCTCAACCCATCCTACCCACCGTCCTGAATTTGTTCTCGCGGGCCTGAAACAGCCGGTCGGCGACAAACTTGCGAAATGGCGCGGCGTCGGCGAATTCGAGCGTCACCGGAAACGGCACGATGGCTTTCGCCCCCTCGGCCTTGCCCAGCCGGACCAGATCCTTCTCCGTCGTCACCAGCGTCAGCCCATCGCGTCCGGCTTCGGCGATCAGCTCTGCGATCTCGGCTTCCGAAAACGGATGATGATCGGGGAAAGCGCTTTCCCGGACCACCTCTAGCCCGCAACCGCGCAATGTCCGGAAGAACCTGTCGGGATCGCCGATCCCGGCAAAGGCCAGCACACGCTTGCCACTGAGCGACTTCACCGTCGCCGCGTCGGGGCGAAGCTGCGCCGACAGCACCGGCTTAGCCCGCGCGGCGATGGCGGCAGCAACCGGTGCGGCCGCCGAGCCATCGCCGATCACGACCAGCGCATCGGTGCGTTCAAGCTGCACCCGCAGCGGCGCGCGCAACGGACCGGCCGGGAATACGCCGCCATTGCCGAGGCCGCGATCACCGTCGATCACGATCAGCGACACGTCTTTGGCGATCGCGGGGTTCTGAAAACCGTCGTCCATCAGGATCACGGTTGCGGCCTGCGACTTCGCCAGGGCGACGCCGCTGAGGCGATCGCGCGCGACCGCGACCGGCACCGTGCGGGCCAGCATCAGCGGCTCGTCGCCGACATCTTCGGCCTGATGCCGCGCCGGATCGACCATGACCGGGCCGCGCAATCGTCCACCATAGCCGCGGCTGAGCACCACCGGCGTTTCGCCGAGATCGCGCAGCAGTTTCGTCAGCGCCAGCACCGCAGGCGTCTTGCCGGCGCCGCCGACGTGATAATTGCCGACACAGATCACGGGGATGCCGACGTCGAGACCTTCGCCCTGCATGCGCTGTCCCGTGACCAGGCCGTAGAGGGCGCCGAGCGGGCTCAGCAGCAACGAGGTCAGCGACGGCGGCCGGTACCAGAAGGCCGGCTCACGCATTCGCCGCTCCCATTTCGAGCCGCAATTGCAGGAGATACGGCTCCAGCGCGACCAGCGTGCGATCGAGCGCGCCGCCGAGTTCCCCAACCACCCGCTCCGAAGCGGCCAACGCGGCTTTGCGCGCGGCAGGATCAGCCAGCAACTGGCCGAGCTGCTTCACCAGCGCTTCCAGCGTGTCGGCCCGCCGCGCGCCGCCGGCGCTGTCGAGCGCCTCGTACACGTCGGCGAAATTGAAGACGTGGGGACCGTGCACGATCGCGGCGCCGAGCTTGACCGCCTCGATCGGATTCTGCCCGCCATGTTCGACCAGCGATCCGCCCATGAACACGATGGGCGCCAGCCGGTAGAACAATCCCAGTTCGCCCATAGTGTCCGCAACATAGATCTCGGTGGTGGCCGTCGGCAATTCCTCGCGCGAGCGCAACGCCACCTGCAGGCCGGACGCCGCCACGGCGCGGGCGATCGCCTCGCCGCGATTGGGATGCCGCGGCACGATCACGGTCAAAAGCTGCGGGAAAAATCCCGCCAGCGCCCGGTGGGCTTCGAGCAGAATCTCCTCCTCGCCAGGATGGGTCGAGGCCGCCACGATGATCGGGCGGCCGCGCGTCAGTGCCGTCAGCCGCTCGAGCCTGGCGGAATCGGCCGGCGGCGCCGGCACGTCCAGCTTCAAATTGCCTGTGGTGACGACGTTGCGGCTGCCGAGCGCGGAGAAGCGCTCGGCGTCGACCCGCGATTGCGCGAGGCAGACGTCGAACCGGCCGAGCAGCGCGGAGATCGTGCCGGCAACCCTGCGCCAGCGCGGGAACGAGCGCGGCGACATCCGGCCGTTGATCAGCACCATCGGCAGCCGCCGCGCCGCGCTCGACAGGATCAAATTGGGCCACAGATCGGATTCGATGAACAGCGCCAGCGAAGGCCGCCAGTGATCGAGGAAGCGGCCGACATAGCGCGGCGAATCGTAGGGCACGTATTGATGAATGATGTCGGCGGGAAAACGCTTGGCGACGATCGCCGCCGAGGTCACCGTTCCCGACGTCAGGAGGATACGGATGTTGAGCGCGCGCAGCCTTTCGATCAGCGCCGCCGCGGCCAGCACTTCGCCGACGCTGGCGCCGTGAATCCACACCAGCGGCCCATGCGGCCGGATGTCTCGGCTCACGCCGCGGCGCTCGCCGATCCGCAGCGGATCCTCCTTGCCCTGCTTCAGCCGCCGCTTGATCAGCGCCGGCGCCAGCGGCACCACCGCGGACGACAGCCTCTGATAGACGCGCAGCGTCATCGGCAGGGAGTTAGCCAAGGCTCTTCTCCGAAAGGCTCTTCTCCGGGAAGCTCTTTTCCGGCAGGCTTGTCTGCGACGGAAGGCTTTTCGCCGGGAGGCTTGCCTCCGGGCGCCCGACCTGCTCGTAGGCGCGACGCGTCGCCTCGTTCAAATAGGCCTCCACCCGCAAACGCAGTCTTTCCATGGTCTCGGCATCGGCGTCCGGCGGCACGACAACCGGTTCAATGCCCACCAATGCCCCTCGCCCGAACGGCAAATTGATGGTGGTGCTGTCCCAATTGTTCAACCGGATGAAGCGGTTGGTCGCCATGGCGAACGGCATGATCGGCCGTCCCGATTCGCGCGCCAGCATGATGATGCCCATCCCCGCGACTCGCGCGCGCTTCGGTACGTCCGCGGTCGAGGCGACGTTATAGCCCTCCTTGAGTGCCTGCACCATCTCCCTGAACGCTCCGACCCCGCCCTTGCGATGAAATGCGCCGCCATGATCGCCGGAGCCGCGGATCGTGCCGATACCGAGCCGCTCGGCGGCGATGGCGTTGAACTCGCCGTCGCGATGCCGCGAGATCAGCACCTTGGCGCGGTGGCTCTCCTTGGTCTTGATGAACGGCGTCAGGAAATGCTGGCCGTGCCAGAACGCGAAGATCGCCGGCTGCTCCGGCTCGACGATTTCATAGACGTTTGCCGGATCGAAGCTGAATTTGTTGGTCAGCCAGACCAACCGCAGATATTCGGCCGCGAGGAAACCGACCGCGCGCTGGACCCAGCTGCCGCGCAGCGCATTGCGAAACAGCTTTTTCAAAGGGCCGGCTTCGCGTCGTGACCTGGATCGAGCAGCCGGTGGAGGTGGACGATGAAATAGCGCATGTGGGCGTTGTCGACGGTCTGCTGCGCCTTCGCCTTCCAGGCCGTGTAAGCGGTGGCGTAATTGGGGTACACGCCGACGACCTCCACCTTATCGAGATCCTTGAACGTCGTGCTCGTGAGATCGGTCAGTTCGCCTCCGATGACGAGATGAAGCAATTGCTGGGCACTATCTGGCATGATTCCTGTTCCTATGCGGTACCCGGCAGGCGAGATTACAGACGACAAGATTACGGACGCGCGTCCCGCGGCGTTCAGGGCAACGGACGGTTTCGAAAATGCTCGACGATGCGTGCATGACGATCACGTCCCGCTGCCACCAGCACCCCGTGCGCCACGTCCTGGCGATTGTAGAGGATCGGATCCCCCGAGAGCGCGGTCATATTACCATTCGCTTCCTGCACGATCAAATTGGCCGCGGCAAGGTCCCAGTCGCGGCTTTGACCGCCCGCAAAAGCCGCGTCCAGGCTGCCCTGCGCAACCCGGCACAGCCGAAGCGCCAGCGATCCGATTCGCGGATGCAGCGCAATTTCCGCCGAAGAAGGACTCAATCGCTCGACCAGCGGCTTCGGCCCTGCCAGGCGCGAAAAATCGAGCTCGGTGCCGGATGTCGCCTGAACCGGCACATTGTTGCGCGCGGCGCCCTGCCCGCGCATGGCAAAGAAGAATTCGCCGCTGGCCGGCGCGAATACCGCCGCGAGCAAAGGGGACGCGTCCTCGACCAGCGCCACGCTCACGCACCAGTCTTCGCGGCCGGCGAGATAGCCACGGGTGCCGTCGATCGGATCGACGATCCACACCAGGCGCTTGCCGAGCCGCTGTTCGTCGTCGACGCTTTCTTCCGACAGCCAGCCATAATCCGGCGTCGCGGAACGCAGCCGCTGCTCGAGCAGATCGTTGACCGCGATATCGGCCTCGGACACCGGCGACGACGCGCCCTTGGTCCAGTTTTTCAGCTCGGTACGGAACAGGGACAGTGCAAGCCGGCCCGCCTCCTGCACGGTCTCCCGCAGCAGCGCGGCATCGCGGCTCACAAGATCGTCCCGCCTGAGGCCGGCGCTAGCGTCCGCCAAGCGTCAATCCCTCGATGCGCACGGTCGGCGCATTCACGCCGTAGCGGAATTCCAGATCGTTGGCCGGCACCATCGACTTGAAGATCTCGAACAGATGACCCGCGATCGTCACCTCGCTCACCGGATAGGTGATCTCGCCGTTCTCGATCCAGAAGCCGGATGCGCCGCGGCTGTAGTCGCCGGTCACACCGTTGACGCCGGAGCCGATCAGGTCGGTGACGTAGAATCCCTGCTTGATGTCCGATATCAGCTCGGCCGGCGTCGGCTCGCCGGCTTCGAGGTGGAGATTATACGGTCCGGGCGAGGGCGAGGACGATACGCCGCGGTGGGCGTGGCCGGTGGTGACCAGTCCGAGTTCGCGCGCGGTGGCGCAGTCGAGCAGCCATGTCGTCAGCACGCCCTGATCGATGATGGCGAGCTTTTTCACCTTGACGCCCTCGGCGTCGAAGGTCTGGGAGCGCAGGCCGCGCACGCGCAAGGGATCGTCGATGATCCGGATGTTTTTTGCGAACAGCTGCTGACCGAGACGATCCCTAAGAAAGCTGGTCTTGCGCGCGATCGAGGCGCCGTTCACCGCGCCGACGAGATGGCCGACCAGCGAGCCGGAAACCCGGGGGTCGAACACGACGGGCACCTTGCACGTCTCGACCTTGCGCGGATTGGCGCGCGCCACCGTGCGCTCGCCCGCCTTGCGGCCAACGCTTTCGGGCGAGGCCAGATCGGAAGCATGCGGCGCGGTGGTGTAATCGTAGTCCCGCTCCATGCCGGTGCCCTCGCCCGATATCGCAGTCACCGAGATGCCCTGGCTGGAACGCAGATAGGAGCCGTGGAAGCCGGTGGAGGTCACCAGCACCATGCCGCCAATTCCGGACGAAGCCGACGCGCCGCCGGATTTGGCGACCCCCTTGACCGCGAGCGCGGCCGCTTCGGCCTCGCTGGCGCGGCGTTCGAGTTCCGCCGTCGACGGGGTCTGGGGATCGAGCAGATCGAGATCGGGAAAATCGCGTGCCAGCAACGCCGGATCGGCGAGGCCGACATATTTGTCGTCGGGCGCGACACGCGCCATCGCGACCGCGCGCTCTGCCAGTTTCGCGATACCGTCGCCGCTGATGTCGTTGGTCGAGACCACGGCCTGGCGCTGCCCTACCAGCACGCGCAGCCCGATATCGTCGCCTTCGGAGCGCTCGGATTCCTCGACGCGTCCGTCGCGCACCTCGACCCCTTGCGAAATGCCGCGCACCGCCACCGCATCAGCAGCGTCCGCGCCCGCGCGCCTCGCCGCCTCGACCAGCCGCTCGGCCAGTGAACTCAGTGCCGATTGATCGAACAGGCCGGAATTCGCAGCATCGGTTGAAAGCGGCGAAGCAAGGGATGGTGAAGAGTTCACGAACAAAATCCCGAGGGTTGAGGGAGGATAGGCGCGGGAGCGCCGGCCAATCAGGGAACAGCTCAGATGTGCCCGATTCACGGGTATTTCAAGCATTTTCCTGCGCCAAAAGCCAAGGATTTTCGCTTTGCGCGCAACGACTCGTCAATCATGTCAGCCAAGCTCTTGTCAATCATGCCGGTGATTGCAAGCCAGGTGACGCCCGATTAACCAGCCTTTTTAAGCGAATTCGCAAAACGCCTCTGGCATGCTCTCGCACATCGACCGGGAACATAATCCCGGCGGGGAGATGAGAGCCGTGAGGCGCCAAACATCAACAAGCGGGATCAATCCCGCCGGGTCGAGCCGCGCATTGCGGCTCGACCCTCTTTCTCTGCCGATCCGCTTCGACGCGCACGACAGCCGTGCCGACGGCGGCGTGCGGCACATCGAACTTCATCGTGAACGTGTCGTACTGCGTCGTGCCCTGCACGGCATGCAGATGGCGGTCAACGTTCGCGTATCCGACTTTCTCGGCGTGGCGCTGCGCGGCCTCGACGACGCCCAGATGCTGGTGCTGGTTCATCGCGATCCGTCACTGACGATCCCGCTTTGCGTCAGCTCCGACAAGGACGAGATCGCCACCGCCTGGCAGATGTGGAGCGACATCTTCGCGCTCCCGCTATTGCCGCAGGACAAACCGCGGGAACCCGCGGCACGTCGGCGCCGCCACAACGCCATTCGCACGCGACGTCCGAAATTCCTGGTGCGCCGGCGCGGAGGCGATCTGCTCAACCCGGCCAACATCCATCGCGACGAACGCGAGATCATCGCGCGGGACTGATACCGCGCGAAAGAAACTAGATCGCCCGCAGCACCGCATCCGCCAGCAGACCTGCAAACAACAATAGCCCCGCATCGCGGTTGGACTTGAAGAGACGCAGGCACAGCGCGGGATCGCCGATCTGAAGGCGCCTGATCTGCCAGACGAGATGCGCCGCAAAGGCGGCAAGCCCGATCCACGCCGGCCATCCGGTCCCGGCAAGCGCCAGCGCCGCGCCGATCCAAACCACCGCCAGCGAGTAGAACACGATCAGCGCCGATTGCGTGCGTGCACCGAACAAAAGCGCGGTGGATTTCACCCCGATCAGCGCGTCGTCCTCGGCGTCCTGATGCGCATAGATGGTGTCATAGCCGATCACCCAGGCGATCGAGCCGGCATAGAGCGCAACCGCCGCCGCATCGATCCGGCCCAGCATCACCGCAAATCCCATCAGCGCGCCCCAGGAAAACGCAAGGCCGAGCACGATCTGCGGCCACCAGGTAATGCGCTTCATGAACGGGTAGACCGCGACGATGACGAGCGAAGCAATACCGGTCATGATCGCGAAGCGGTTGAACTGCAGAAGCACCGCCAATCCGACCAGCGCCTGAACGATCAGAAAGGCAAAAGCCTGCGGCAAACTCACCTGCCCCGCCGGGATCGGGCGCGACCGCGTCCGTTCTACCTTGGCGTCGAGATCGCGGTCGGTGATGTCGTTCCAGGTGCAGCCGGCGCCGCGCATAGCAAAGGCGCCGAGGAAGAACAGCGCAATGACGAGGGGCAGCCGGCCGATGGTGTGGCCGATTCCGGCGGCGAGCGCCGCCGACCACCAGCACGGGATCAGCAACAGCCACGAGCCGATCGGCCGGTCGAGGCGGGAGAGACGCAGATAGGGCCGCGACCATTGCGGCGCGCGGGTATCGACCCAGTTGCCGGTGGCGTCAGCGACGCGGGCCGCCGCGTCGCTCATGTGATCGTGATCATCGGGTAAGGACGTTGCCGGTCAGCGTATCGAAAGCGCTGCCGCCCTTTTTCGAAGGCGTCGCCTCCGGAAGCGCCGCCGAGGAGCCCAGCACTTCGCTCAGGCTCGGACCTGCCGGTCCTCTCTGCTGTGCCTGCTGCGCCACGTCGCAGACCTGTTTCTGCATCTTCTCGGTATTCTTGTGGCCGGTCTTCAGCTGATCCGCGACCTGCGACGGAATCCCGCATTTGGCGGCGTGGGTCTCGACATATTTGATCATCTTGAGTTCGGCCTGGCCGAAATTCCCGATCAGCTTGCAGGCCTCTTGCGGAGGCGCATGGCGGTCGCTGGCGGCCTTGATCATCTTGCCGCGTTTCTCCGCGTCTTCGCGCAGCGGCATGAATCCCTTCATGCATTCGTCGCCGGCACCCGCCTGCGACGGGCCGGCAGGTCCCCGTTCGAACTGCGTACCGGCGACCGGGGCTGCGCCGTTGACCGGAAACGAACCGGAAGGGGGCGCGCCGTTGACCGGCGGAAACGCCGGATCGTTCCTCTGGATAGTTTGACCCGGCGGCGGTGGAAATGCCGGATCGTTCTTGATGATGCCTCCATTGGGCAACGGCGCCGGAAACGCGCTTTGCGCCAGGGCATGACCAGCATGAACTGTGACGACGGCCGCAACGAGCGGCACCATCAAGCGGCGGATGATCAAGGCTGTTTCTCCGGCAAGGTTCAGTGGTTCCCCAACGTCTTCCCGACAGAAGAGCGACTTCCGATGAGGCTTTTACGATTCCTGCCGGTTCTTAACAACCCGTCGAATTTGTCAACAGCGCGGCGTTGGGCCGCGCCGGAACCCCGATTATTGCGTTAACCCTCCTCATTTGAGCTAAAAGACCGCCGAAACGGGACCCATCGGGCATGCCTCAACACGATTTTCGCCAGCCCCGGCTGTTCATCGATGCCACGCTGGCGCCGGCCGAAACCATCGCGCTCGAGCGCGACCAGAGCAATTATCTCGGCAATGTGCTGCGGCTCGCCGCGGGCGATACCATCCTGGTGTTCAACGGCCGCGACGGCGAATGGCAGGCCTCGGTCGCGGGCCGCAAACGGCCGGACAGTCTCACCATCATGGAGCGGACCCGGCCGCAGGATCGGCTGCCCGATCTCGCTTGCGTCTTTGCGCCGCTCAAACATGCCCGGCTCGACTACATGGTGCAGAAGGCCGTCGAGATGGGTGCCTCGTCCCTGCAGCCGGTCTTGACCCGCTTTACCCAGGTTTCGAGGGTCAACGGCGAGCGGATGCGCGCCAATGTGATCGAGGCCGCCGAGCAGTGCGGCATCCTCAGCCTTGCCACGGTCGCCGAGCCGGTGACGCTCGATCGCTATTTGAGCGGCCGCGACGGCCAGCGCCTGCTGGTTTTTTGCGACGAGGCGGCGGAGGCCGAAAATCCGGTCCAGGCGCTGCAGGGCGAATTCGCCGCCGCAAACGGGATCGACATCCTGATCGGGCCGGAAGGCGGATTTGCCGAAGAAGAGCGGGCGGTCCTGTTGCGACAGAAGCGAACCCTGAGGCTGTCGCTGGGGCCGCGGATCCTGCGCGCCGATACCGCCGCCGTCGCCGCGCTGACGCTGGTCCAGGCGGTGCTTGGCGACTGGACCGGCAGCCGCCCAAGCGGGTAGGTTGACCGGATTGTTAAGCCACTTGACCGATGTTTGCCGGTCTTTGGCCCGATCCCTGTCGAAACCCGCCCGCCGCCATGCTAAGGGGCTGCGCCGACTGAGGCTTTGGAACCCGTTTTCGGGATATTTGGACTTCGAGATGACCCTGACCGCCGCCCCTCGCGCGACCGGATCCGCCGCTTGGGCGGACGCGCTGCTGTTGTCGTTTGCGCAGGCCGGCTACGTCCAGGCCGAGCCGGCGATCCTGCAACCGGCCGAGCCGTTCCTTGACCTGTCGGGCGAGGACATCCGGAAGAGCCTGTATCTGACCACCGACGCCAGCGGCGAGGAATTGTGCCTGCGTCCCGACCTCACCATCCCGGTGGCGCGGGACTATCTCGCCTCCCCGCGTGCCGGCCAGCCGGCGGGCTTTTCCTATCTCGGGCCGGTGTTCCGCTATCGCGGCGGCCGGCCGAGCGAATTCCTGCAGGCCGGCATCGAATCCTTCGGACGGCAGGATCGCGCCGCGGCCGATGCCGAGATGCTGGCGCTGGCACTGCAGGCGACGGGCGCGTTCGGCGTCAGCGACGTCGAAATCCGCACCGGCGACGTCGCGCTGTTCATCGCCCTGATCGACGCGCTCAACCTGTACCCGGTGTGGCGGCGGCGGCTGATCAAGGATTTCAACCGCAAGATCAGCCTGGAACAGGATCTCGAGCGGCTGACGCTCGCGACCGGGACCAGCCGCAACGAATATGAGGGCGTGCTGGCAGCGCTTGCGGGCTCGGACCGCAAGGCGGCGCTGGCGCTGGTGACCGATCTGATGTCGATCGCCGGCACCACCAATGTCGGCGGACGCACGGTCGCCGAAATCGCCGACCGTTTCCTCGAACAATCGACGCTGAAGGGCGGCGCCCTGCCGCGCGACGCGCTCGGCATCATCAAACGCTTCCTCGCGATATCCGGCGACCCCGGCGACGCCGTCGCGCAACTGCGCGCTTTGGCCAAGGATGCAAAACTCGACATCACCGCTGCGATCGATCAGTTCGAAAGCCGGGTCGGCTTCATGGTCGCACGCGGCATCGATACGAAAGCGACGCGGTTTTCCACCGCGTTCGGGCGCGGCGTCGACTATTACACCGGCTTCGAATTCGAACTGCATGCCAAGGGCGATGGCGTCGAACCGCTGGTCGCGGGCGGCCGCTATGACGGACTGATGACCCAGCTTGGCGCGCCCTCCCCGATCCCCGCGGTCGGTTTCTCGGTCTGGGTCGAGGCGCTGACGAAAATCGGTCGCAAGCCCGGCGCGAGCCCGAGCGGGAGGCAAACATGACCGCCCCCTTCGTTCTCGCCGTTCCCTCCAAGGGCCGGCTGCAGGAAAACGCCGAGGCCTTCTTCACCCGGGCCGGGCTTGCTTTGGCAAAGCCGCGCGGCGCCCGCGACTACCGCGGCACCATCGCGGGGCTCGACAATGTCGAGATCGCCTATCTCTCGGCGAGCGAGATCGCCTGGCAGCTCGCGCGCGGCATGGTCCATCTCGGCGTCACCGGCGAAGATCTGGTGCGCGAAAGCATCGCCGATGCCGACAAGCGCGTGTTGCTGATCGACAGCCTCGGCTTCGGCAGCGCCAACGTCGTGGTGGCGGTGCCGCAGGCCTGGATCGACGTCCGCACCATGGCCGATCTCGACGACGTCACCACCGGCTTCCGCGCCCAGCATAACCGGCGGATGCGGGTCGCGACCAAATACATCAACCTGACCCGGACCTTCTTCGCCTCCCACGGCGTGGTCGACTACCGCATCGTCGAGAGCGCCGGCGCGACCGAAGGTGCGCCGGCGGTCGGCACCGCGGAAATGATCGTCGACATCACCACGACCGGCGCAACGCTCGCCGCCAACGGCCTCAAGGTGCTCGACGACGGCGTGATCCTGCGCAGCCAGGCCAATCTCGTGGCGTCAAAGGACGCCGACTGGTCGAGCGAGGCGAGAGAGACCGCGCGCGTCATCCTCGATCACATCGCCGCGCGCGCCCGCGCCAGCAAGTACCGCGAGGTCCGCACCCGCTTTGCCGGCTGCGACGCCGCGCTCCTGGCCGAAGCCCATAACCGGTTCGGCGTGGTGTCGCCGTTCGGCGGCCCCACCTCCTCCGGCATGGTGACGCTGCACTGCCCGCCGGCGCAGCTTTACGCGCTCGGCAGCTTCCTGCGCGCGCACGGCGCCGATACGGTATCGGTGGCCTCGCTCGACTATGTGCTCGATCGCGACAACCCGCTCTTTGCCCGACTTGAGGCGTTCCTGCGGCAGTGAGGCGCAGCGCCGAAAGCCGTTATCCCCGTGGCGACATTGCACGGCAATTGCCATATTGGTGGGAATTGGAACCTGATCGATGATGCTGGGTAAAGATGTTTCCGACCTGTCCACCACCGCGGCCACCGCCGCGGCGCAAGGGCTGTCGATCGTGGTGCCCGTCTATAACGAGGCGGCCGGGCTTGCGCTTCTGCATGGACGTCTGACCGCGCTGGCAAAGACGCTGCGGCAGCGCTACGGGTTGGCCTGCGAGGTCGTCTATGTCGATGACGGCTCTACCGACGCCACGCTTTCCATCGCGCGCTCCCTCGAGGCCGATGCGCTCGACGTCCAGGTGGTGTCGCTGTCGCGCAATTTCGGCAAGGAGGCCGCCCTGATGGCGGGGCTGGACCATGCCCGGCGCGGCGCGGTCATGTTCATGGACGGCGACGGCCAGCATCCGCCCGACCTGGTCGAGCAGCTGGTCGGCCACTGGATCGATGGCGGCTATGACGTGGTCTATACCGCCAAAGCGCACCGCGACAATGAATCGTTTCCGCGGCGGCTCGCCGTGCATGGCTTCTACGCGCTGATCAACTGGGGCGCGCGCCAGAAAATCCCCGAGGATGCCGGCGATTTCCGCCTGTTGTCGCCGCGCGCGGTGGCTGCCCTTCGGCAGCTGCCCGAGCGCAACCGCTTCTTCAAGGGGCTGGCGAGCTGGATCGGCTTCCGCCAGATCCGCGTCGACTACGAACCTGCGCCCCGCGCGCACGGCATCACCACCTTCAGCGCCGGCCGGCTGATCGGACTTTCGATCGAAGGCCTGACCTCTTTCTCGGTGGCGCCGCTGCGTTTCGCCAGCCTGCTCGGCGTGGCGCTCGCCACGGTGGCGTTCCTGTTCGGGCTTTCGATCCTGTGGGAAACCTGGACGACTGGAAAGTCTGTCCCGGGCTATCCCTCGCTGGTGGTCGGCCTGATGACGATCGGCGGCGTGCAGCTCATCATGATCGGCATCGTCGGCGAATATATCGGCAAGATCCTTTCCGAGTTGAAGGCGCGTCCGATCTATTTCGTCGCCGAACACTCAGACAAGCGCGCCGAGGCGGAAAAGGGCGCGAGCACGAACGAAAGGACCGCCGCCGAATGAGCGAGGCCGCGCCGCGCCGCATCTGGCTGTGCGCCGACGACTATGGCCTCAGCCCCGGCGTCAACCGCGCCATTCGCGATCTGATCGAGCGCGGCCGTCTCAACGCGACATCGGTGATGGTGGTCGGGCCTTCGATCGGCCGCGACGAAATCGACGCGCTGCAGGCGGCCGCCGCCGGCAGTCCGCGTTGCGCCATCGGCCTGCACGTCACCCTGACCGCACCGTTCCGGCCCCTGACGATGCATTTCAAGCCGCTCGATGGCGGTATGTTTCCGGCCTTCCCGAAGCTGTTGCGCGCGGGCCTGCTGCGCCGGCTCGATCCCGAAATCGTCCACGCCGAACTGATGGTGCAGCTCTCGGCCTTCGCCGAGATGTTCGGCCGCGCCCCGGACTTCGTCGACGGCCACCAGCATGCGCAGCTATTCCCGCAGGTGCGCGACGCGTTCCTTGCGGCGGTGAAGGCAGCCGCGCCCGGCGCCTGGGTGCGGCAGGGCGGGCGTAACCAGCCGCTGACCCGGCGGCTCGCCACGCCCAAGGCACTGGTTCTCGACGTCCTGAGCGCGCAGTTTCGCCAACGCGCCGCGCAGGCCGGGATCGCCTTCAATCCCGCTTTCGCCGGCGCCTACGACTTCTCCCGACGACCCGATTTCGGTGTCCTGATGCCGCAGTTCCTCGAAGGGCTGCCGGAGGGCGGCCTCGTCATGTGTCATCCCGGCTTCGTCGATGAGACCCTGGTCAGCCTCGACCCGCTGACCACCCATCGCGAGCACGAGCACGCCTTCCTCGGGGGCGAGCAATTCCCGCGTCTGCTGGCAGCGAATAAAGTTACATTGGGCTGACCGGCTCTCGTTCCTTGTTTGATGCATTCTCTTAACGCGAACCGGTACCCACTTCGCTCGAAAGCGTGCCGGCTGCGCGGGGCGTCTTGTCGCACACATAAATTTAATCCACCCCCATACTACTGACGACATAAAGCCCCCCTACATCTGGGGCCTGCGCTTTTCGGAGCGAGGGAGAGAATCCATGACACCGCAAGAACGCCAGATGATCGACGATCTTTTCGACCGGCTCGCCAGACTGGAGAGCGCGCCGCGCGATCCCGACGCCGTCGCCGCGATTGCGCAAGGCCTGCGCCAGGCACCCAGCGCGGTTTATGCCCTGGTGCAGACCGTTCTGGTCCAGGACGAAGCGCTGAAGCGCGCCAACAGCCGCATCCAGGAACTGGAGGCCGGCGGCGCGTCCGCGCAACAGCAACCCGGCGGGTTCCTCGATTCGATGCGCGGCGCCATCTTCGGGCAGGAACAACCGCAGGGTTCGGTGCCCAATGTCCCGCCGCCCTCCAGCCGCCCGGTCTGGAACAGCGGTCAGGTAATGCAGCAGACTCAATCGCCGGGACATTACGACCAGACGGCCTATGGTCAGCCCTCCTATGGACAACAATCCTCCTACGGTCAGCCCTATGGCGCGACCCAGCCGCCCATGGGCGGCGGCGGCTCGTTCCTGGGCACCGCCGCGGCCGCGGCCGCCGGCATGATCGGCGGATCGCTGCTGCTCGGCAGCATCCGCTCGATGATGGGCGGCAGCCATCAGGGCTTCGGCGATGCCGCAGGACTTGGCTCGGGACTCGGCTCGGGCCGTGGCGGCCAGACGCCCTGGAGCGATCAATCGGGCAGCACGCTGGCGCGCGACGCCGGGATCAACGACATCGGTTCATCCACGGGCCGCGCCGACGATAATTCGCGCGCCGGATTGTTCGATACGGCGTCGAACGACACTCAGACATCGAACGATGATGGTGACGACCGCGACGACATGGATATGGACTCCGACGATTTCGGCGGCGACAGCGACTACGCCTGACGCTTTCGGACCATGCAAAACAAAACGGCCGCCCGATCGGGCGGCCGTTTCGGTTTTCGGAGCCGTGCGGCAATCAGATGACGACGACCCTGGCGCCGACGTTGACGCGGCCGTACAGGTCGATCACATCCTCGTTGCGCATCCGGATGCAGCCGGACGAGACGTTGGTGCCGATGGTCCAAGGCTCGTTGGAGCCGTGGATGCGGTAGAGCGACGATCCCAGATACATCGCGCGGGCGCCGAGCGGATTTTGCGGACCGCCTTCCATGTGCCGCGGCAGGTCGGGACGGCGCGCCAGCATTTCCGGCGGCGGCGTCCAGTCCGGCCATTCCTTCTTCGCCGAAACCGTCTTGATGCCCGACCAGGTGAATCCGGGCTTGCCGACGCCGATGCCATAGCGCAGCGCCTTGCCGTCGCCCTGCACGAGGAACAGGAACTTGTTGGGCGTATCGACGATGATGGTGCCGGGTCTTTCCTTGCCGTGATAGTCGACGAGCTGCTTCTCGTATTTCGGATCGAACGGGCGCTGCCTGGGATCGCTGACCTCTTCCTGCTGCGGCACCAGCGAGCTCTGCGGCTGGTAGGACGGCTGCTGATAGGCGGGCTGTGGGTAGACAGGCCGCTGATAGTCCGGCTGCTGCTGATAGCGCTCGCCCTGATTTGCACCGTCGCCGAACAGGAATTCGATGAACCCGCCGCCCATATTGGAGCGTTCGGCATAGGCCACGCGCACCGGTGCCGGCGGTGGCGCCGGTTGATCGGCATAGATCACGTTAGGTTCGCTGGCCACCCCGGCTTCGATGGCTTGCGCCTGACCTAGCCCGACACCGAGACAAGACGCGCTCGCGAGGAGCGCAAGAGTCATTCTTTTGAACATCGACGTACTCTGTACTGTTTCGTCTTGTTGAAACTGTTGCTGGAGCGTCCGCCTTCGAAGCGCCCTCGCACGCCACCAACTAAAATCAAAACCTGATCGGTTTGGTAAACGGAAACGGCTTTTCGATTCACCATCTCGCCAACTCGGCGCGGTTTTGTCCGGTAGCGTTTATTTTCGATGAACGGCGGACGCGCATGGTTAATCGTTTATGTGCGGCGGCAAACCGCGCGCCTCGTAACCAGTTCCCGGCGTGAACCCGATGTTAAATCGCATCTGCTTAAAACTGCAGGAGTGAAGGTCAGGAAAGAACCCATGCCGACTCATCGCAGACGTTTTCGTATCGAAGAAGCATACATTGGCGGCGACGTGCCGATGCCCGTGGTCGCCGACGGCGAGGTCGGTCCCATGCATCGCGAGATCATGAGCGAACTGCGCGCCATTCGCGCGCAGATGGCCCACGGTGGCGGCGGCGGAAGCGCGGTCCGCAGCGCGGCGGCGGAGACCCTCGATGCTTCCGTTACGCGCGAGGTCGCCGAGGCCCATGCGCTACTGGAAACCTACCGCGCCCAGATCGAGCAGTGCGAGAAGCTCAAGGTCGAACTCGACCTGATCTATGACGCCATCAACCGCACCAAGCGGGAAATCGCGGTGCTGCACGGCAAGAGCTTCAACGGCGAGGAAATGGCCAGGGTCAACGGCGAACTCGGTGCGGTTGTCGGCGGCACCGAAGAAGCCACCCAGCAGATTCTCGAAGCCGCGGAATCGATCGACAACGCGGCAAGCGCGCTCGGCAAGGTGAACTCGCTGGACCAGCAGAAGATCCTCAGCGACGAAATTCAGGAGCGCGTCGTTTCCATCTTCGAGGCCTGCAATTTCCAGGACCTGACCGGTCAGCGCATCAGCAAGGTGATGACCACGATGAAATTCATCGAAAACCACATCACCGTCATGATGGACATCTGGGGTGGCGTGGACGCGATCAAGGCGCACGCGCCCCCGATCGTCGACGACCGGGCAGACGACGACAAGCTGTTGAACGGTCCGAAGCTGGACGGCGACGCCGGTCACGCCTCGCAGAACGACATCGACGCCCTGTTCGACTGACGACGGTTTGCCTTCACCGGGATCGAAACGCCGGCTCGACGCCGGCGTTTTTTATTGGGAACGGCCATCCTGATCCGTCAAACCGTTGGCTCCTCGCCATGACGGAATTCCAGCGGCTCAGGCGCGCGGCGAACAGCGGACATACACCATGTTGCCGTAGCGGGTCGCGGCGTCCTTGTCGGTGAAGCGGGTGATCAGAACCCGTCCGTCGAACGAGACGATCTCGCGGTCCTGCTCGCCGCCGGCCGGTCCGGGCGGTCCGATATAGTTCTTGCCGCCCGGTGACCCCTTGAGGCGCAATTCCTGCGGCGTCGCCTGGTCGGCCAGATGCATGATGACGCCGCCCGTAGTGCCGGCCCCGATCACATAGGGCTGTTTGCATTGCGCCTTCGCGGCGGCTTCGGTGCGCGCGCGGTCGGCGGGATTCTGGTAGGAGGCAAGACCCCAGCGGCCGACAATCTCGTCCGCGCGAATGGTCGCCGGCATTTCCGGCGCCACGCCCGGCTCCGGGGCCGGTTCGGGAGACGACGACAGGGACGGCAGACTGAAGCTTCCGCAGGCGCCCAGGAACAACGCAAGCGCAGAGGCCATTCCCAGATTGGCAACCGTCCGCGCGCTAATTGACCTGAACATGGCATTCCCCCGAGAAAATTCGTGGCCGCACCCGTCCCGCAGCCAAGCGCAAAACTGCTGTCGGAGCAATGACGTCGGCTAAATGACGCCGGCACTCCGATTTGGTTTCCTTAAACATCCTATATCGGCCTCACCAACGGATTAACCCCCCTTTGCTTGACAGGAACCGCGTCAAGCCATATTCCCGACCGCACAATTAGCACTCCGAGAGCGCGATTGCTAAGGGATGCGGGCTGTTTTGTCCCTCTGGCGGTGTCGAAAACGCCCGTATTCCGGTCCACTTTCGCTTCGCACCAGATCCGAAAACCCAGCCTGCAAGAGGAACCGTCATGGCTAAATCCAAATTTCGTCCGCTGCATGACCGCGTCGTGGTCAAACGTATCGACGCCGAAGAAAAGACCAAGGGCGGCATCATCATTCCGGACAGCGCCAAGGAAAAGCCCTCGCAGGGTGAAATCACCGCGGTCGGGCCCGGCGGCCGTGACGAAAGCGGCAAGCTGATCCCGATCGACCTCAAGGTCGGCGACCGCGTGCTGTTCGGCAAGTGGTCGGGCACCGAGATCAAGCTCGACGGCGAAGAGCTCCTGATCATGAAGGAGAGCGATATCATGGGCGTGCTCGCCTGAGATAACCGAAACCGCCGCAACACACCAGCCGTCATGCCCGGGCCGCCGTCCCCGATCCGATAGGGGGACCGGCTTCCGGCAATAGCGAGAACCGAGCGCGGCGAACGACCCCGTTCAATCAGGAGTAATTCAAATGGCTGCCAAGGACGTAAAATTTTCCGGAGACGCGCGCGATCGCATGCTGCGCGGCGTCGACATTCTCGCCAACGCGGTGAAGGTGACGCTTGGGCCCAAGGGCCGCAATGTCGTGATCGAAAAGAGCTTCGGCGCACCCCGCATCACCAAGGACGGCGTCACCGTCGCCAAGGAAATCGAGCTCGAGGACAAGTTCGAGAACATGGGCGCGCAGATGCTGCGCGAAGTCGCCTCCAAGACCAACGACACCGCCGGTGACGGCACCACCACCGCCACCGTGCTGGCCCAGGCGATCGTGCGCGAGGGCGCCAAGTCGGTTGCCGCCGGCATGAACCCGATGGATCTGAAGCGCGGCATCGAGATCGCGGTGCATGCCGTGGTCAAGGATATCCAGAAGCGCGCCAAGCCGGTCGCCTCCTCGTCCGAGGTCGCCCAGGTCGGCACCATTTCGGCCAACGGCGACGCCGCGATCGGCAAGATGATCGCGCAGGCGATGCAGAAGGTCGGCAATGAGGGCGTCATCACCGTCGAAGAGAACAAGTCGCTCGAGACCGAAGTCGACATCGTCGAGGGCATGAAGTTCGACCGCGGCTATCTCAGCCCCTATTTCATCACCAACGCCGAGAAGATGACCGCCGAGCTGGAAGACGTCTACGTGCTGTTGCACGAGAAGAAACTGTCCGGCCTGCAGTCGATGCTGCCGGTGCTGGAGGCCGTGGTGCAGTCGGGCCGCCCGCTCCTGATCATTGCCGAAGACGTCGAGGGCGAGGCCCTGGCGACGCTGGTGGTCAACCGTCTGCGCGGGGGCCTGAAGGTCGCCGCCGTCAAGGCGCCGGGCTTCGGCGACCGCCGCAAGGCGATGCTGGAAGACATCGCGATCCTGACCGGCGGCCAGCTGATATCGGATGAACTCGGCATGAAGCTCGAAAGCGTGACGATCAACATGCTCGGCCGCGCCGGCAAGGTCGTGATCGACAAGGAAAACACCACCATCGTCAAGGGCGCCGGCAAGAAGAAGGACATCGAATCCCGGGTCGGCCAGATCAAGGCGCAGATCGAGGAGACCACCTCGGACTACGACAAGGAAAAGCTCCAGGAGCGCCTGGCCAAGCTGGTTGGCGGCGTCGCGGTCATCAAGGTGGGAGCGGCGACCGAGATGGAGCTAAAGGAGAAGAAGGCTCGCGTCGAAGACGCCATG
>JBGPSI010000063.1:0-22776 GCA_041490045.1 Bradyrhizobium sp. | reverse complement strand
CGCGAGCGAAGATCGCGGCCCAGGCGCGTCCGATCAGACCGGCGCCGACGATGGCGACATTGCATTCAGTGCTTGCCATTTCGCTTCTTGTAACTCCCTTACAGCCAGAGCACCTTGCGGCGCAGATCAAGATCGTTGCGCAACGCCTTGGACGGCCCCTCGTGGATCACCCGGCCGCGTTCCAGCGCCACCGTCGTGTCTGACAAGGCCAGCGCCAGATCGAGATTGTGATCGACGATGATGATGGCGATTTCCTTGCGCAGGCGGTCGAAGGTCTCGAATAATTGCTCCACCACGGTGGGCGCAAGCCCCTCGAAGGGCTCATCGAGCAGCAAGACGCGCACGTCGCCCGACAGCGCGCGGGCGACCGCCACCATCTGCTGCTCGCCCCCGGAGAGATAGTCGGCAGGGCTGTTGAGCCGCTCGGCGATGCGCGGGAAATATTCGTAGATGCGCTCGCGTGTCCAGTGCACGCCGTGGCCGGTCTGGCGCTTCAGGCCGCCGAGCTCCAGGTTCTGCTCCACGCTCATGCCGGCGAACAGGCCGCGGCCCTGCGGCACATAGCCGATGCCGAGACGAGCCACTTGCGCGGAGGAAAGTCCGATCAGCTCGTTGTCGGCCAGCTTGATCGAGCCGTTCGAAGCCGGCGCGATCCCGATCAGCGTCTTCAGGAGCGTCGACTTGCCGGCGCCGTTGCGGCCCAGCAGCGCGATGATCTCGTTTTCATGCAGGGTGAAACTGACATCGTTGAGGATATGGCTCTTGCCGTAGAACGTGTCGACATGGCCCGCCGTCAGCAGCGCGTTGACGCGGGCCGCGGTTTCGCGCGGCTTCGCGGCGACTTTGGTGGCACCCGATCCGATATAGACTTCCTGCACCCTGGCGCTGCCGCGGGCATCCTCCACGGAGCCGTCGAGCAGCACCCTTCCTTCGTTCATCACCGTGATCTGATCGGCGAGCTGAAACACCCGGTCGATGTCGTGCTCGACCAGCAGCACCGGCAGATCGGACGAGATGCGCTTGATGATGGCGCCGATGCGCTCGCGTTCGGCGGCCGCTAACCCAGCGAGCGGCTCGTCCAGCAGCAGCACGCGCGGCGCGGTGGCGAGCGCGACCCCCATGTCGAGCAGGCGCTGGCCGCCATAGGACAGCATACCGGCTTCCGCCGCTTCGATGCCGGCGAGCCCAAGATAGCGGATGACGGCGTCGGTCTCGGCATTGATCGCTTCGATCGACAATGCATTGGTGAGGGGATTGAAGCGGCGGGGATGCCGCGCCTGGATGGCGAGGCGGATGTTTTCGCCGACGCTGAGTGCCGGAAACAGATTGGTGATCTGGAACGAGCGGCCGATGCCGGCGTGCGCGATCTCCTCCGGCGAATGACCGGCGATCGGCCTGCCCAGCAGCGACACCGTGCCCTGGTCCGGCGCGTACATGCCCGACAACAAATTGAACGCGGTGGTCTTGCCGGCGCCGTTGGGCCCGATCAGCGCGTGCAGCGTGCGGTCGGCGACGGCGATATCGACGCCCTGCACCGCGCGGATGCCGCCAAAGCTCTTGACGATGTGGCGGGCGGCCAGCACCGCGCCATCGACATGGGATTTCGGCCGCAGGAATTCCGGCAGCGGCAGCACCTCGATGCGCCGCGCCGACATCGCGGCGTCCTCGACCGTCTTCTTGCGGAACGGCGCCATCAGCCGCTCGCCGACGCCGACGAGCCCCGTCGGCGAGAATACGATGAAGGCGACGAACACAAGGCCGAACCAGAACAGCCAGTTCTCGGTGTAGATGCCCAGAAATTCGCGAAACAGGATGAAGAACAGCGCGCCGAGCGCGGGGCCGAGGAAGCTGCGCATGCCGCCGATTACGACCATCGCCAGCAGATCGCCGGAGAACGACACCGAGATCGGATCGGCCGAGGTCATGCGGTTCTGGTAGAGGAGGAGAATGCCGGCGAGCCCGGTGATGCCGGCCGACAGCACGAAGGCCAGGAGCTTGTAGCGGTTGGTCGGATAGCCGAGGAAGCGCGCGCGCTGCTCGTTCTCGCGGATCGCGACCAGCACGCTGCCGACGGTGGAGTTGTGGAAGCGCCACAGCAGGATCAGCACGGCGAACGCGATCAGTGCGACCAGCCAGTAATAGTCGGTGGAGGATTCCAGATCAAAACCAAATAGCGTCGGCCGCGTGATGCCCCCGATGCCGTTCTCGCCGCCGGTCACCTCGGTCCATCGGAACGACACCGCATAGAGCATCGCCGCCAGCGCCAGCGTCAGCAGCGAGAAGTACACGCCGCGCCGCCGCAGGATCAAAAAGCCGAAGGCCGTGGCGACCACCATTACGATCACAACGCCTGCTATGGTCGGGCCGAAGAACGAGTCATGCATCAAATTGCGCTGGATCAGTGCAGCCGCGTAGGCGGCCAGCCCGAACCAGGCGCCGTGGCCGAACGATACCAGGCCGGTATGTCCCACCAGGATGTTCAGCGCCATGCAGGCCGTGGCATAGACCACGACCTCGGTGGCCGAGGTCATGGTGAGGCCGAGCGCGAGCAGCACCGGCGGCAATACGATCAGCCCGAGCGCGGACAGCAGCAGCGGAACGGGAAGGCGCTTTGACATCGTCAGCGCCTCATTCGAACCGCAGGATGCGTTCGCCGAACAGGCCGCGCGGCCGGAACAGCAGCACCAACAACATCAAGAGGTAGATCGCCGCGGTGGAGGCCGCGGAATAGCCAATGCCGACCATGACGCCCTTGACGAGGCCGACCAGCAAGGCCGCGGCCACCACGCCCCAGAACGATCCGAGCCCGCCGATCACCACGACGACGAAAGCGGGCGTGATGATCTCCTGGCCCATCGCCGGATGGATCGAATAGATCGGCGCCAGCAGCACGCCGGCCAGACCCGCAAGCCCGATACCGAGCGCGGCCACGGCCGACATATAAGGCTGCAGCGAGATGCCGAGCGCACCGACCATGTCGGGGTTCTGCACGCCGGCGCGAACCACGCGGCCGAACGAGGTTTTTTGCAACAGCAGCCAGAGGCCGGCGATGCAGGCCGCCGCGATGCCGAGCAGCACGACACGGTAGAACGAGTAGATGAAACTGCCGAGAAAGACCTGTCCGCGCAGCCAGGGCGGGATCGAATAGGACAACGGCGCCGCGCCGAAGATCATCCGCAAGCCCTGCTCCGCCACCATGGCGAGGCCGAACGTCATCAACAGCGAGAGGATCGGGTCGGAGCGGTAGAAGCGGCGGAACAGCGTGCGCTCGATCACCACGCCGAGCAGCGCCACAGCTACCGGTGCCGCAACGAACGAGCCGCCGAAGCCGAGATAGGGCGACAGCACCAGCGTCAAATAAGCGCCGATCGCATAGAACGCGCCATGGGCAAGGTTGACGATGCCGCCGAGCGAAAAGATCAGCGACAGGCCCAGCGCAATCAGCAGGTAGTAGACGCCGTCGAGCAGCCCGTTGAGGACCTGCTGCGCTAACAAGAGGGCGGACATGGTTTTGGCTCCGACCAGGGAGACGACGGGCTTGTTATCGTCACTGGCACCCGACGTCGTGCGGATGCCAGTGTCGTCATTCCGGGGCGATGCGCAGCATCGAACCCGGAATCTCGAGATTCCGGGTCTGGTGCTGCCGCACCATCTCGGAATGACGGTGTACGGGTCAGCCGCTCACGTCCCGAACGTGCAGCTGTTCTCTTCCTTGGTGGCGGCGATCACTTCGAGATCTTCGTTCGGGCCGGGCACCGCCGGGCTCGAGGTGAAGATGTCCCACTGATTTTTGATTTTGTCGGCGGGCAGGGCGGTGACCGCGTACATCTCATGCATCAGCTGGTGATCGGAGGCGCGGAAATAGCCCGGCCGCGTCTTCAGGAGATCGAACTTCGCGCCCTTCTCGAAATGCTCGATGATCTTGGTCGAGTCGGTCGATTTCAGTTCGTTGACGGTCTGCGCCACGATCTTGGTGGCGATGTAGTCGCCCCAGGCCTGGTTCTCCGGCGGCTTGTTGTATTTCTTGGTGAAGGTCGCGACGAATGCCTTGGTGCCGGGCGTGTCCAGCAGATGATGCCAGACCACCGGCCAGGTGCCGACGAAATTGCCCTTGCCGGCCGCCCAGGCCAGCGCGGTGTCGAAACCGAAGCCGCCGACCGGGAAGGTGAGGCCGAACTCGGCATATTGCTTGAGGAAGTTGGTGATCTGGTTGCCGGCAAGGTTGATCACGACCAGATCGGGCTTGGCTTCGCGGATCTTCAGGAGATAAGCGGAGAAATCGGTGGCGTCGGTCGGCACCAGGTCGTCGCCGGCGAAATTGCCGCCATTGGCTTCCATGAAGCGCTTTGACACTTTCAAGAGGTCATGGCCGAAGGCGTAGTCGGCCGTCAACGAATACCATTTCTTGCCCTTGACCAGGCCGTCGCGCAGGAACGAGCGGCCGACGGTCTTGACGTACATCGAATTCTGCGATTCGACGTGGAACATGTAGCGCTTGCAGTCGGAGCCGCGTAGCGCGTCCGAATTGCCGCCGGTGTTGATGTAGAGCACCTTGTTGCGCTGGGCGACCTGCGCGATGGTCAGGCACGAGGCTGAGGAAATCTCGCCGATGATGCAGGCGACCTTGTCGCGCTCGATCATGCGCTCGGCCTTGGTCGAGGCGGTCTGCGGATTGACCGAGTCCTCCTTCAGCAGTTCGACCTTGCGTCCCATCATGCCGCCCGAGGCATTGATCTCCTCCACCGCGAGATCGACCGCCATCACGGCGTAATCGCCGAGCGGGCCGAGAAAGCCCGTGCGCGGCGTCAGATGGCCGATCTTGATGACGTCGGCGGTCTGGGCGCGCAGAATGGCCGGCGCGGAAATCCCCGACACCAGCGCGAGGCCGCCGGCGGTCTTCAACAGGCCGCGGCGCGTGAATTGATTATGGTCTGACATCAGCCTTGGTCTCCCTGATACGGCCGCGTCGAATGCGGCTGTTGTTCTTTCGGCAGGCGCGGCGCCGTTTTGTCAGAGGCGCTTTGGTCCCGCTTGCCGTGATCTGTGATCACAGTTAGAGTTGCAAAAGACCGGGCCCTTGTCGAGTCCTCTCTGGAAAATCCGGGGACCTTAGGAAGACCGGCCCGACGAGAGAGCAGGCCCTACGGGAGACATGCGTTGAATTTGCCCGCCGCGCTCAACCTGGTGGAGCCGCTCGACCGTCAGACGCTCGGCGAGCGCGCCTACGCCAGGCTCGCCGATCTCCTGATTTCCGGCCGGCTGGCGCCGGGCGAGAGACTCTCGCTGCGGGCGGCCGCCGACGTGCTCGGCGTCTCCATCATGCCGGTGCGCGAGGCGGTGTCGCGGCTGGTCGCCGACAAGGCGTTGGAGGTGACGCCGAACCGCGCGGTGCGGGTGCCGCTGTTGTCGGCCGAGCAGTTTCGCGACCTTACCACCGTGCGCATCGCCATCGAAGGTCATGCCGCGGAGCAGGCCGCCCTGCATCGCGACGAGAGCGACCTGTTGTCGATCGCGCACGCGGAAGAGGCGATGCGGGCGGAAAGCGAATCCGCAACGCCCGACCTGCCGCGCGCGGTCGAACTCAACAAGACCTTTCACTTCGCGGTCTATGACGCCGCGCATTCGCCGATCCTGGTGGAGATCATCCGGGCGCTGTGGCTGAAAGCCGGACCGGTGATCAATCTCGATCTGCGCGCCAATCCGGAACGGCTGGCGAAGGGGCATGCGATCAAATGTCACGCCGGCGTGCGCAAGGCAATCGCGGCCGGCAAGGGTGCGGCGGCGCGGGAGGGCATCGCCGCCGACATCCGCAGCGCGGCCGATTTTATCCTTTCTCGCGGCGGCCTCGCCGGCTGACCATTCCCAGGAAACATTGCGGAGCGATCATGGATCTCGACATCAAGGGTTTGCGCGTACTGGTTACCGCGGGGGCTAACGGCATCGGGCTTGCGATCGCGCGCCGTTTCGCGGCCGAAGGCGCTAGCGTTCACACCTGCGATGTCGACGAGACGGCGCTGTCCGCACTCGCCAGGAGCGATCCCGCGATCTCCTCGACGCCATGCGACGTTTCCGACCGCAAGGCGGTACAAAACCTGTTCGCGGCTGCGCTGGCCAAACTCGGCGGTCTCGACGTGCTCGTCAACAATGCCGGGATCGCCGGGCCGACGTCGAAGGTTGATGAGATGAATCCGGAGGATTGGGACCGCTGCCTCGAGATCTGCCTGACCGGACAATTCAACTGCACGCGGCTGGCGGTGCCGCATCTGCGCCAAAGCAACAACGCCTCGATCGTCAACATCTCATCGGCCGCCGGCCGGCTCGGCTTTGCGATGCGCACGCCCTACGCGGCGGCGAAATGGGGCGTGATCGGCTTCACGAAGTCGCTGTCGATCGAACTCGGTCCGGACAATATCCGCGTCAACGCGATCCTGCCCGGCCTCGTCGCGGGCGACCGCCAGCGCCGGGTGCTGGAAGCCAAGGCGCAGCAGCGCGGCATTTCCTATGCCGAGATGGAACGCACGGCGTTCTCCTATACCTCGATCAAGGACTATGTGACGCCCGAGCAGATCGCCGACCAGATCCTGTTCATGTGCAGCCCGCGCGGCCGGACGATCTCGGGGCAGGCGATCTCGATCTGCGGTGACACGCAGATGCTGGGCTAGGGCACCAGGACCTCGCCGCCAGTCGGATTTGCGCGCCATAAGTCGACGGTGCAGACCAGCCGACGGCCGGGGGAAGGCCGCCTTGCGACGGTCTCCCCTCTTACAGAGTGCGGCGATTCCCGTCAGGACGCCGACACCGCGCTCGCGGCCTGACGGATGACATCGAGGACCACATCCGGCTTCGACAACATCGGGACGTGACTGCTGTCCGTTTCGACGATGGTCGCCCCCATGCGTTTCGCTAGGAAACGCTAAAGGTCGGGATGCACTGTGTGGTCGTTCCTGGCCACGATGTACCAGCTCGGTTTGGACTTCCAGGCGGCTGTCGAGCCGCGCACGCTATCTGCTCGAACGTCGCCAGGCGGCGGGCGCAGTTCCGAACGCCTTCTTGAAGGCGCGGGAAAATGCGGCCTCGGAGCTGTAGCCGACGGAGTCGGCTATCCGGGCGAGCGATGCGCTGGTGTTGCGGAGCTTTTGCGAGGCGACCTGCATCCGCCAATTGGCGAGATAATGCATCAATGGCGTTCCTATCAAGCCGAGAAAGCGGTCGGCGAGGGCCGACCGCGACAGGCCGACCTCCCGGCTGAGGTCGTCGACGTTCCAGTCCCGCGTTAGGTCGCGGTGAAGCAAAGCCAGTGTGCGTGCAACGTAGGGGTCACGCAAGCCGGCGAGCCAGCCGGTCTGGCTCTGCGGCAGTGTTTCGGCGTAGCGCCGCACGGCCTCGACGAACAACAGCTCCGACAATTTTGCCAGCACGGTCTCCGAACCCGGGCGGCCACTGGCGACCTCGTCGGCCGCGTACTGAAAGGTCGAGCGGATCCATTCGGCAGCCCCTCCCTGCTCGGCATCGAGCTTCAGCAGCGGCGGCAAGGTCGAGAGCACCGGATTTTCCTCGATGTCGTCGCAACCCAGATATCCGCAGATCATGCGTGTGCGTTGTCCGCCCCCGCCGTGCTGGATCGTGAAGAGCCCGCCGTCCTTTGGCGGCTTGATGATATCGGCGCCGGCGACCGGGGGTAGCGTGAGATCGCTCCCGACCAGATGCACGTCGTTGCGCGGCAACAGGACAACGTCGCCGGCGCCAAGCACGAAGCCATCGCCGTCCTCCTCGCCGACCCGGATCCGCAGCTCACCCTCGACAACGTAGTGATAGAGGATCAACTGCGACGCTGGCCCGAGAGCGGGCGTGCAATGTTCGGGCCCGATGCGCGCGGCCATGCACCAGGGCGCGAAGAACTCCGCGTGCAGGAACACCCCGCCGGTTAAACGCGCCACCCTCAAGACGTCTGATAACGCGTCCATCTCAGGCTCCCTGATCCACGTCCGGTGTCCCGGTCATGTCTGACGGTGAACCTATCATAGACCGCAAACAAACCCCCGCCTACATATCGCCGCATCAGCCGATCGATCGTCGGCACGAGCCTTTCAGGAAAGGACGCTAAAATGGATGCAATCAACACCATCGATGACCACGAGCGCTACGCGCGCTGCATTCAGTCATCCAAGAAGGTGCGATGGGACATCAACAAGGATGTCATTCGCGGGCGCTTGTTCGACACCGCCACCAAGTTTCTCCCGGACAGCCTCTCGCTCGCCGATGGTTTCACGACGCTCTCGCCAAGTGAAAAGCGGTTCGTGAGCCAGATCCAGGGCCGCACCTATGCCAACATATTCGGGCTGGTCGAACGCTTCATCAATGCGAAGGTCCTCGAACTGAGCAACGACCACTGGCTCGGCGACCAGGTTGCGCTCGAGGCGCTGGTCAGGTTCAGCGACGAAGAATTGAAACATCAGGCGCTGTTCCGGCTGATCGACGCAATGATCGGCGATGTCCTCCCGGAGGGTTACCGGTTCGACGTCGACGCCAACAGCGTCGCCCGCGCCGTGCTCGGCAAGAGCACCTGGGCCGTGCTGGCGCTCACGCTGGACATCGAGCTGTTCACCCAGATCCACTATCGCGAAAGCATCGGTTCGGACGCCACACTCTCCGAGTTGTTCAAGGACGTATTCTTCTTCCACTGGAAGGAGGAAAGCCAGCACGCAACCCTGGACGAACTCGAATTGAAGCGCCACGACGCGACGCTGACGGCAGAGGAACGCGACCGCGCGGTCGGCGAACTCATCGAGCTGGTCGGCGCCATCGACGGCATCCTGCAAGCGCAGGCGAGGGCTGATGCCTGCTACTTCGTTGCCAACTGCATTCGCGATCTGGACGAGGCGGAGGCCCAATCGATCGAGGCCGGCTTCCTCAAGGCCTATCGCTGGCAGTACATCCACTCGGGGGTGCAGCACCCGCGGTTCGTCAAGGTGCTCTCGGGCCTGATCACCGACCTGCAGGGCGAGCGCATTCGGTCGGCGCTCGCCACGCTGAACTGATCCGCACCATGTTCGCCAGGCAACGAAGATCAACGCCAGAATCGTCAGCGGCATCAAGGTCGATGACCTGCACGATGCCAGTGCCGGCGACCACGTCTGCTTCGCGATCCCAGCTCGAAGCCGCCGGACGACAGGAGATGATCGCCAGGGAACCATGCAACCCCGATGGAATCGGGCCCCGCGTTGCGCTTCTCGGCGGCAAGGAGGACGTCATGAAACAGACAATCGACGCGCGAGATGAAAGCAGAGACGATTGCCGCGAACAGGATCTCACCGGGGACCGGTTCCTCGAGCAATTCGCCGCACTTGAGGACAGCCTTGGCCTGCTTCAGGCGCACATGCACAGCATGTCCGAGACCGCCAAGCTGTTCGCCAGCCTGGCGCGGCAGATTCGCCGGTCAAGCTGCCCTGCGACCGGTCCTCAGGACAGCGCCCCGCCGCCGCGGCTCGGGCCACCGCTCAAGTTGACCGTATCTGATCATCGCAAATAATTGGCATGGAAGGTGCGCTCCGGCCGCCAGTCCCCAATCCGTGACTGGCGCAAGCGGCGTTTAGCCGTCATACTACCTTGGCGAGCAACTGTGAGACGACGCTGCAAGCGGGCGGTCTGCCGCTCCTGGAGATGTCCGGTGAAAGTTGCAGGGGTGTGCGGGATCGTCATCGTGCTGGGCCACGCGGCGCTCGTCGCCGGTCCGGCGCTGGCACAGCCGCGTGCCGCACTGTCCGGCTACAACGCCGACATTAGCCAGAGCTCGGTATCCGGCGTCTCCTCCGGCGGATTCATGGCGGTGCAGTTCGCCACCGCGTGGTCCTCGGTGATCAAGGGCGTCGGCGTGGTCGCCGGCGGTCCGTTCTGGTGCGCGCAAGCCGACGCTGGCGACGCCTTCGATGCGTTCTCGGTCCCGTTCCTGAATGCGACCGGCCTGTGCATGTCCGGGCAGCCGCTGACAGACCTGAATCATTTCATCGAAAAGGCCGACGCGGAATCGGCATCCGGCGGTATCGATCCCAAGCAAGGGCTGAGCCGGCAGAAAATCTATGTCTTCCACGGCTACAATGACGACAAGGTCGCAAAGTCGGTCACCGACGCGACCGTGGCGTTCTATCGCCATTACCTGGGCGATCCCAACCGCGGCAACCTTTATTACCAGACGTCGATCGGGGCCGGTCATTCGTTCGTGGTCGCGATGGATCCGCACGGCGGCGGTCCCAACAAATGCAACGTCACGGACAGCCCGTTTATCGATGCGTGCGGCTACGACCAGGCCGGAATCATCCTGCAGCACATCTACGGACCGTTGAACGCGCCCAACCGCGGTCAACTGAGCGGGACCGTCAAGCGCTTCGACCAGTCGCTTTATACCGACCCCAGGGACCCGAGCCCGCTGAGCCTGGGCGACACCGGCTATGTATTCGTTCCCAAAGACTGCGAGGACGGCGCGCCGTGTCGCGTCCATATCGCCTTGCATGGGTGCCTGCAGGATGCCGGTGAGATCGACCGGCGTTTCATCGATGAGACAGGCTACGACGCCTGGGCGGATACCAATCGGCTGATTGTGCTTTATCCGCAGACCGCGGTGAGCTGGTATCTGCCGTATAATCCGCTGGCGTGCTGGGATCTGTGGGGCTACGTCGATCAAAACGACAGCTATGTCACCAAGTCCGGATCGCAGATCAGGACCCTCAAGGCCATGCTCGACGCGCTCACCGCGCGCGCGACGCCGGCGATCGTTCCCGCGCCGGCCTCCGATGCAACGCCGACGGCGCTGACGGTTGTCGACACCTCGGACACGTCAGCGGATCTGGCGTGGGCGCCGCTTGCGGGAGCAGCAGTCTACCGCATCTGGCGCGCCGGCGCCGACGGCCAGTTCGCAGCGGTGGCAGATACCGCAAGTCCCGGTTTTGCCGATTCGGACCTGAGCCCGCGATCCGCCTATCGCTGGCGTGTCACGGCCGTCGTCAACGGGGTTGAAGGCCCGCCCTCCGTCGAGGTCTCCGCCACCACCCGGGCCGCTCCACCGGCGTGCGCACAGCCAGGCAATTGCCCGATCGACAATTGATTGGCCTTTCGCGCCAGGCCAAAGCGGGCCAATTTCTTGTTTGACGCGTTTTCTTCACGCGAACCGGTGTCCACTTCGCTCGAAAACGCTATAGAAACATCGCATGATTCCATGGTTGCAGGTCGATACGGCGCGCGTGCCCGGCGCGGAAGTCGAACTTCGCTTGATGCGAAGGGGCACCGAATTCTCGATGATGCTGGGTCCGAACGAACTGATGAACAGCCGGCTCAGCGGATCCGAGGAGGCGCTTGCCACGCTCGCCTGCAGGCGGCTGGGAGCGGTCAAGCGTCCACATCTGCTGATCGGCGGGTTGGGCATGGGGTTCACGCTCCGCGCCGCGCTCGCCGTGCTGGGACCCGGGGCGCGGATCACGGTGGCCGAACTCGTGCCCGCCGTGATCGCCTGGGCGCGCGGTCCGATGGCCGATGTCTTCGGCGACAGCCTGAAGGATCCGCGCGCCGACATTCGCGAGGCTGACGTCGTCGACGTGATCGGATCTGACGCTGCCGCGTACGATGCCATCCTGCTCGATGTCGACAACGGTCCGGAGGGACTGATCCGCAAGGCCAACGACGCATTGTATGATGCGAAGGGGTTGAAGGCCATTCGCCGGGCGCTGCGGCCGGGCGGCGTGCTCGCCGTCTGGTCGTCGGGGCCGCACCCCGCCTTCACCAAACGGCTTCGCGACGCCGGCTTCGACGTGAACGAGGTCAACGTGCGCGCCACCACAAAGCGCAGCGGCGCGCGTCATGTCATCTGGTTTGCGACGAAGCCGGAAGGCGGGCGCTAGCTGATCAATGGAAGACCGCGCCGGCAAACCTGCCGGTCAGCGGCGGGTGCTCTGCGCCACCGCGCCGACGATCGAATCGGTCCAGGGCCATTCGCTGGAGACGAGCTTGCTCGCGACCAGGATCAGCGTCACGGCCAGCAACAGCCGCAGCGCCGTTTCCGGCACGCGGGTGGCGAAGTAGCTGCCGATGACGATGCCCGGCAGCGAGCCCATCAGCAGCACCGCCATGAGATGCCAGTCGATGGCGCCGAGCGCCCAGTGTCCGATACCCGCGATCAGCGTCAACGGCACCGCGTGCGCGATGTCGGAGCCGACGATGCGCGACATCGGCAGATGCGGGTAAAGCAGCAGCAGCGCGGTCACGCCCACCGCGCCGGCGCCGACCGATGAGATCGAGACCAGCACGCCGAGGGCTGCGCCAACCAGCACGGTTGCGCGCGCGATGGTGCGGTCGTCGAGCCGCTCCATGCGCCAGCGAAGCGAGTCCATGATGGCCTTGCGGAAGATCAGCGACGCCGCCGTCAGCATCAGCGCGAAGGCAAGCACGACGTTGACCAGGCTGCGCGCGGCGGCGCTATCGAGATTAAGCTGCCATAGCAGAATCAATGTCAGGATGCTGGCTGGAATACTGCCGCTGGCGAGCCGGATCACCGCCGGCCAGTGGATGCTGCGCGCCCAGCCGTGCACGACGCTGCCGCCGGTCTTGGTGGCGGCGGCATAGAGCAGATCGGTGCCGACCGCCGTCGAGGGATGAATGCCGAACAGCAGGATCAATAACGGCGTCATCAGCGAGCCGCCGCCAACGCCGGTCATGCCGACGAGAAGGCCAACGCCGAAACCCGAGGTGACGTAGAGCGGATCAATCACCGGCATCGAGCGGACCTGCACTCACAGTTGGTCATCGCAAAAGTTCCCTCGCTGGCCCTGCGGCGGACGTCGTCCTGACCAGGTGATTCTCCCTTGAGGTAGGATCATCCCCGGGATGACGGCAATAGCGCGGCCGAAAAAAGAATGATCCTTGCGTCGAACCGGCCTGGATAGGGATTCTTCCCTTTGGGCCTGCAAGCGGCGAAAGCGGCCGCCTCCCGGAACCACCGATAAAATGCTCCAGATCGAACCATTCGGTGGCGTGCGACTTGCGGCGCCGCGCTTTCGTTAAATTGCCATCGATCGAAATCGGATCAAGGCTGCGTGACGCCAGAACAAATCGGCATCTGCGCCGTTTGACGCCGCGAGCCGTACAAGTACTGAGCCCCGCTTAGCAAGAACTTAGAGTTAGGGGAGCAGTGTGGATCAAATCTCGCCTACCAACCGGTACGTGAGTATTCTTCCCTGGGTTCAAATCATGCACGCATTTTCGAGGCTGTCGATCAGCACCAAGCTTTTCGCGATCGTTTCCTTCCTGTTTCTCGTGATCACCATCATCGGCGGATTTGCATTCATGCAGATGCGTGCGATCAACGCCGCGGCCCATGATATCCAGGCGCAATGGCTGCCGAGTGTTCGCTGGGTCGGCGAGATGCGGGTGCAATCGGCGCGCTTTCGCGCGGTGCTGCGCGATCATCTGATCGTTGCGGACGCCGAGCGCGCGGACGTCGACAAGAACCTCGCTGCGCGCAAGGCCGATTTCGAAAAGGCTGCGAAAGCCTACCAGCCGTTGATCTCCTCGCCGGCGGAGCGGGAACTCGCCGATCAACTGGACAAGCAGTGGCAAACTTTTGCCGGCGCATCAGCCGAGGTGCAGTCGCTCGCCAACAAGGGCGACGTCGCGGCGGCAAAGGAGATCAACGCCAAAAAGGTGGTGCCGGTCGGCCGCGCGATGGACGGGACGCTTGCCAAGCTCGTCGAGCTAAACGACAAGGGCGCCGAAACGGCCGGGCAGGGCGCCGAGGCAACCTATTGGAGCGCCATCCTGCTGATGAGCGTCATTCTCGGCGGCGCGATCGCGCTGGGGCTCGGTGCGGCGATCTACATGGTCCGCGACATTCGCCGGGGCATCGGATCGATCCTGAAGCCGATGGGGCAGCTGACCGACGGCGAACTTTCCGTCGAGATTCCGCACCAGGGCGAGGCCACCGAGATCGGCCGCATCGCCAGCGCGCTTCAGATCTTCAAGGAGGCGCTGGTCGCCAAGAAGGCGTCCGATGAGGCGGCCCGGGCCGAAGACGCGATCAAGGCGGCGCGCGCTCAGCGCGTCAGTACGGCTACCGGCAATTTCGAGGCGATGATCGGCGAACTCGTGGATTCCCTTTCGTCGGCGTCGACCGAACTGGAGGCATCGGCGACGACGATGACGAAGACGTCGGATGGCACGATGTCGTTATCCGATTCCGCCGCCTCGGCGTCGCGCGCGGTGACCGACAATATCCAGGCGGTCGCGGCGGCGACCGAAGAAATTACCTCGTCGGTCAACGAGATCGGCCGCCAGGTCCATGAATCCAACCGGATCGCTTCCACTGCCGTCAGCCAGGCGCAGAAAACCGACGAGAGCATCGCGAGGCTTTCGCTGGCCGCCGGCCGCATCAATGACGTCGTCAAGCTGATCAGGGAAGTGGCCGAGCAGACCAATCTGCTCGCGCTCAATGCCACCATCGAGGCCGCGCGCGCCGGCGAAGCCGGGCGGGGCTTTGCGGTGGTCGCATCCGAGGTCAAGGCGCTGGCGACCCAGACCGCGAAGGCGACCGCCGAAATCGACGCCCAGGTCGCGGACATGCAGACCGCAACCGCGGAGAGCGTTGCCGCCATCAAGGAAATAGGCTCGACCATCACGCTGATTTCCGAAGTGTCCTCGGCGATTGCCGCGGCCGTCGAGCAGCAGGGCGCGGCGACGCAGGAGATCGCGCGCAACGTGCAGCAGTCGGCGCAGCTCTCGACCCAGGTGGCCGCGGAAGTGACCGAGGTCAAGCGCGGTTCGAGCGAGACCAGCGCGGCATCCGGGGAAGTATTGACGGCGGCGCGCTCGCTGGCGCACGAAAGCGATCATTTGAAGAACCAGGTCGAAACCTTCCTGGATACCGTGCGCGCGGCCTGATCGAACGATCAAAAGAAACAGCGCGGCGGAGGGTTCCGCCGCGCTGTCGTCTGATGGCAGGCCGAGGGCGCGTTGCCGTGCCGCTCGCGAATCGGGCTGAAGCTCAGCTGTAGATTTCGAACAGGCCGGCGCCGCCCTGGCCGCCGCCGATGCACATGGTCACGACGCCCCACTTCGCCTTGCGCCGGCGGCCTTCCTGCAGGATGTGGCCGGTCAGGCGCGCGCCGGTCATCCCGAAGGGATGGCCGATTGCGATCGAGCCGCCGTTGACGTTGTATTTCGCGGGATCGATGCCGAGCTGGTCGCGGGAATACAGGCACTGGCTGGCAAACGCCTCGTTGAGTTCCCAGATGTCGATGTCGTCGATCTTCAGGCCATGACGCTTCAGAAGCTTCGGCACCGCGTAGATCGGCCCGATGCCCATCTCGTCCGGCTCGCAGCCTGCCGCCGCCCAGGCGACGAAGCGGCCGAGCGGATTGAGGCCGCGCTTTTCGGCGTCCTTGGCTTCCATCAGCACCACGGCGGCCGCACCGTCCGAGAGCTGGCTGGCGTTGCCGGCGGTGATGTATTTGCCGGGGCCCTTGACCGGCTCGAGCTTGGCGAGGCCTTCCATGGTCGTCTCAGGCCGGTTGCACTCGTCGCGGTCGACCACGTAGTCGACGATGCTCTCGGCCTTGGTCTGCTTGTCGACCACCTTCATCCTGGTCTTCATCGGGACGATTTCGTCCTTGAACTTGTTGGCCTGCTGGGCGGCAGCCATGCGGCGCTGCGATTCCAGCGAGTACTCGTCCTGGTATTCACGGCTGACCTTGTAACGCTCGGCGACGATGTCGGCGGTATCGATCATCGCCATGAAGATGGCGGGCGCGGTCTTGAGCAGATCCGGGTCGACCACTTCCTTCGGCAGGGGACCGCCGGGAACCGAGATGCTCTCGACGCCGCCGGCGACGATGCAGTCGGAGCCGTCCGAGCGGATCGAGTTGGCCGCCATCGCGATGGTCTGCAATCCCGAGGAGCAGAAGCGGTTGACCGAGACGCCGCCGGTCGATTTCGGCAGGCCGGCGAGCAGCGCGGCCTGACGGCCGATATTGGGCGCGCCATGCGCGCAATTGCCGAGATAGCAATCCTCGACATATTCCTTGTCGACGCCGGCGCGCGCGACGGCATGCTTGATGGCATGGGCCGCCATCGACATCGGCGCGGTGATGTTGAACCCGCCGCGGCCGGACTTCGCCAGCCCGGTACGGGCGTAAGAAACTATGACGGCTTCACGCATTTTTTTGATCTCCCTTTGGACTGGCCGAGGCTGCCTCGCGAACGGCTGTAATCGTACATAATTCCCGCCGGGGCAATGAAAATACTGCAGGCTCAGGCTTCCGGCCGGCGGAATTCCGGCCCGCGGGATACCCAGGCAGTAGCCGCGGCAACAACCGGCGCGCTCACACGATCCGCGAGTTCTTGTTGCCCCAATAGCGGTCACGCAACAGCCGCTTGTAGAGCTTGCCGGTCGGCAGCCGCGGCAGCTCGTCCTCGAAGTCGATCGAGCGCGGGACCTTCTGGCGCGACAGCGACTGGCTGCAGAAGGCGATCAACTCGTCGGCGAGCGCGGCGCACGGCTCGATGCCCGGCATCGGCTGCACCACTGCCTTTACCTCCTCGCCGAGGTCGGCGTTGGGCACGCCGAACACGGCGGCGTCCGCGATCTTGGGATGGGTGATCAGCAGGTTCTCGCATTCCTGCGGATAGATGTTGACGCCGCCGGAGATGATCATGAAGGTCGCACGGTCGGTCAGGTAGAGATAGCCGTCGCGATCGACATAGCCGACGTCGCCGACCGTGCTCATGCTGCCATCGGGCGAGCGCGCCTCCTGGGTCTTGTTCGGATCGCTGAAATATTCAAACGGCGTGGCGGTCTTGAACCAGACCGTGCCCGGCGTGCCGATCGGGCAAGGCTGCATGTTCTCGTCAAGAATATGCATGTCGCCGAGCAGCACCTTGCCGACGCTGCCGCGGTGGGCGAGCCATTGCTCACTATTGCAGGCGGTAAAGCCCAGGCCTTCGGTGGCGCCGTAATATTCGTGGATGATCGGACCCCACCATCTGATCATCTCTTCCTTTACCGCGGCAGGACACGGCGCTGCGGCGTGGATCGCGATTTCGAGCGACGACAGGTCGTAGCGCCGTCGCGTCTCCTCCGGCAGTTTCAGCATGCGCGAGAACATCGTCGGCACCAGCTGGCTGTGGGTGATGCCCCATTTTTCGACCAGCTCGAGGTAACGCTCGGGATCGAAATGCTCCATGATGATGACGGTGCCGCCCTCGCGGATCGTGAGATTGACGGCGGCCTGCGGCGCCGAATGATACAGCGGTGCCGGCGACAGATAGATCATGCCCTCGCGGTACTGCCAGAGCTTCTGCAGGAAATCGAAGATCGGAAGGTTCTGTACCGGCGGCTGTTCGGGCAGTGGCCGCAGGATTCCCTTGGGCCGTCCCGTCGTGCCGGATGAATAAAGCATGGCGGTGCCGACGGATTCGTCCGCGATGGGCGTCTTCGGCAGGCCTCTCGTCGCCTCCTGCAGCCCGACGATGCGTTCGCTCTCGCCGGGACCGTCGGCCACGATGCAGAGTTCGACGTTCGGGCATTCCTTGAGCGCCTCGCGGGCGACGTCGAGCTTGGCCACGGAGGTGACGAGCACCCGGGACTGGCTGTTGTTGACGATGTAGGCGAGTTCGCCCGGCGTCAGGTATGAATTGACGCAGGTGAAATACAGCCCCGACCGCTCGCCCGCGCCGCAGGCCTCGAGGTAGCGGCTGTTGTTCTCCATGAAGATCGCATAATGGTCGAGCCGCTTCAGCCCGAGCCTGCGCAACAGATGCGCCAGGCGATTGCTGCGCGCCTCCAGTTCGCGATAGGTCACGGCCTCGCCGGTAGCCGCCATGATGAAGGCGGGCTGCAGCGGGCGCAGATGAGCGTGCTTGCCGGTATACATCGCGTCTCCAATTCCCTCATGCGGCCAGAAGAAGAATCTCGCGCACCTGCGCGGGCGAATCGATCCTGCGCGGATTGCGCGGTATCCATGGCGTCGCCATCGCCAGTTCCGCGATGCGGTCGAAATGCGCAGGCTCGATTCCGACGTCCTGCAGTCTGCGCGGCATGCCGAGGGAGCGGATGAAATCGTCCAGCACGTCGGCGGCGTCCGCGCCGGACTGCCCCATTGCGGCCGCCACCAGCGCCTGCCGCTCGGCATTGTCCTGGCTGTTCCAGCGCAGCACCGACGGCAGCATGACGCAGGAGGTATAGCCGTGCGGCACGTCGTAGACGGCGCCGAGCACGTAGCCGATGCCGTGGCTCGCGCCCATCGGCACGCCCGACGACAGCGGTCCCATCGAGAGCCAGGTGCCGATCTGGCAATCCATCCTGGCGTCGAGGTCGAAGGAATCGGCCTTCACCCGCGGCAGCGCCTGCGCCAGCATCGACAGGCCCTTCAGCGCCTGGGCGTCGGCAAAGGGGTGCGCTTCGCGCGAGCACAGGCCCTCGACACAATGATCGACGGCGCGGATGCCGGTGGAGAGCCACAGCCACTCCGGCGTGTGCACGGTCACGGCGGGATCGAGGATGGCCGCGCGCGGCATCACGAGGTCATGGCGCACCATTTCCTTGACCTTGCTGCGCTGGTCGGTGACGCCGGCGATCGCGCTGAACTCGCCGCCGGCGATCGTGGTCGGCACGCTGATCTGGCGCACCAAAGGCGCCTTCATCGGCGGCGCGACACCCTTGTGCGCCCGGATCCGGTCGATGTCGTCCGTGGTGCGAACATCATTGGCGAGGCAAAGTTGTACCGCCTTGGCGCCGTCCGTGATCGAGCCGCCGCCGACCGTGACGATGAGATCTGCACCGGCGCTGCGCGCCTGTTCGGCGGCGGCGACGACGGCCTCGCGCGGGGTGTGCGGCGGCATGGCATCGAAGGTGCCGACGCAACGGGACCCCAGCCTTTGCCGGATCTTCTCGATCTCGTCGGTGGTTCGGTTCAGCGTGCCGCTCACCATCAGGAAGGCGCGGGCAGCATGCAGGCGGTCCATCTGCCCGGCGATCGCCTCGGCGGCGGGACGGCCGAACACAACCTCGTCCATGGCGCCGAAAACGACACGCCCCTTGTGCACGACGATTGTCCTCCCCGGGGACATTTTGCCTTGTTGGTGCCTTGCGAACAATTTAGCGGAGGTAGAGCGCCGATGGGAACCGGAAAATGGCTTCCGTCCGCGGACGTGCCAAAACGGCAGGTGCCGTGCGACGCGCAGCGTCGAACTATGATGTGCAGTGCACATCGGAGAATCTCGAGATTCCGGGTCTGGCCCTTCGGACCATCCCGGACTGACGACTTAGCCCAGCAGCCCCGCAACGTCCGTGATCGCAACCTGCCGCTCCGAAAACAGGATCTCCGCGGCCCCGCGCTCCCAATCGCCGGCCTGGGGCTCGAGCGGGTCTTGAGCGCTCAGCCGGTGTTCGAGAACCAGCCGCGCATAGAGCGCCCGGCGTGCGTCCGAGGCCGGCCGGGAGGCCTCCCACATCATCAGGATGGCGCTCGTGACGTGATAGAGACCGCTGGCCGCCTGACGCGCACTCGCTTCCAGCGCGGGCTCGGCGGCGACGCGTTCGGCGAATGTGAGCGTGCGGTCGAGCGCAAGACGCAGGCGATCCCGGAACGCCGCCGGCACGGAAGTGGCATTGTCGAGCAATTTGGTGAGCGCGGTCCCGAGTGAGCGATGGGCACGGCTCTTGCCGACCGCGCGGGTGATGATGTCGAGCGCGTTGATGTTGCTGGTGCCTTCCCAGAGGACGCCGATATGGGCGTCGCGGATCAGCCGCGCATTCACCCATTCCTCGATATAGCCGTTGCCGCCGCGCACCTCCATGGCGCCGGTCGCCACCGGAATGTTGTCGCGGCAGGCGCGGAATTTCAGAAGCGGCGTGAGAATGCGCAGCGCGCTCTCCGCGTCCTTCGAGCCGGCATTGGCGCGGTCCATCGCGCTCGCCGCAAACAGGAACATCGAAAGCGACTGCTCCGACGGCAGCGCGATCTTCAGGAGCTGGCGGCGCAGCAGGGGATATTCGATGATGGTCTTGCCGAAGGCCATCCGGCTGCGCGCGCAAACCATCGCCTCATTGACGCAGCGCCGCATCATGGCGGCCGCGCGCACGCCGTGCGACAACCGCGACAGGTTGACCTGCTCCATCATCTGCTTCAGGCCGCGATCGGCGTCGCCGACCAGATAGGCGACCGCGCCCTCCAGCAGGATTTCGCCCGATGCCATCGAGCGGGTGCCCAGCTTGTCCTTGAGGCGGACGATGCGGTAGGCGTTGCGGCGGCCATCCTTCAGCCGGCGCGGCAGGGCGAACAACGCCAGCCCCTTGGTGCCATCAGCCGCGCCCTCCGGGCGCGCCAGCAGGAGTGCGACGTCGGCGCCGGCGTGCGAACAAAACCATTTGTCGCCATAGAGCCGCCACACACCGTCCTCGCAGCGCGCCACCGTTTCGATCGCGCCGACATCGGAGCCGCCGGAACGTTCGGTCATGAACTGCGTGCCCTTCCACTGCTCCGCCGGATCGGCCGACAGCATTTTCGGCAGCAGGTATTCCTTCAGTTCATCGCTGGCGAATTTGCGGATCAGATGGATCGAGGTGTCGGTGACGCTGATCGGACACATCAGTCCGAACTCTGCCTGCACGAACAGGTATTGCAGCGCATATTTGGCGACCGCGGGCAGCGGCCGGTCCATGCCGAGCGTGCCGCCGCGATGGCTCATGGCGTGAAACTCAAAATCGGCGAAGGCGATGCTCTCCATTTCGCGATAGGACGAGTGGTAGTCGATCCAGTCCTCGTCGCGGCCGAAGCGATCCCTGGCATTGAGCACCGGCGGATGCTTGTCGGCGGTCCGGGCGAGGTCATCCAGCCGGCCGCCCGCCAGTTCGCCGAGGCGATGGAAATGCGGCTCCAGCCGCCTGAAATCCTCCGGCTGCAGGTACAGCCGCAGCAGATCGCGCAGGCCGCGATCGATCTCATAGAAATTCTGCCCCGCGCAGTCAGGCGCAATGTGAAGGGGACCGCGACCCTCTGTCCCGGCTTCGGCGAACGATTTGTGAAGAGGAGGCGCGTGCATGTCTGACCTCGTTTTGCGATGGTTCGGCCGGAGGGATTTTCGCGATAATGCCCGCCCGATGGCGCAGGGTCGAGAGCGATTATCGGGTAGGCGGGCGGCCCTGCCGCGGCAGTTTTGCTTACTTTGGTGCGCCGCGAACTAACGATGGCTTCCCCGCCTTTGCGTCGGGATGGGACAATTCCGCTGTCATGTCTTGTAGCCGTCATCCCCCGATGGAAGCCGCAGGCAGTGCCGCGCGAGATCTCGTGACTTGGCATGGGCCGCTCCACGGCTGACCCGGCCATGCGGCCGGTTCGCGCTGGATGCGCGGCGCGATATCAATGCCGCGAGCCGATAAATTGTCTGCACGCACGATCATCGTCGGTGCAGCCCAACTAATTTGCTTGATCCAGTCCGGTTCTTGCACAGACTGGGACATCGCGATCCGGCGGCGCGCCGTCGTGGCGGCAGCGTAGCGCGCCAAACGCAGGGGAGATGGAAGTGAACTCGACTGGGGCATTGGAGCGTTTGGAGCGTTTGGTTCGCGGCGCAGGTTCCAATTTCCACTCGCTCGGGATCCTCGGACCGCTCATCGTCCTGCTTGCGGTCTCCCTGTCCGGATGCGGCGACAAGCCGCCGCAGCAGGCGGCAGCCGCGCCGCCGCCGGTCACTGTCGCACAGCCGACCAAACGCACCGTCACCGATTGGGACGAATTCACTGGACGGTTCGATGCGGTGGACGAGGTCCAGGTTCGAGCCCGCGTCGGCGGATTCGTCACCAATGTCGAATTTCGCGACGGCGCTTTCGTCAACACCGGCGATCTTCTCTACATCATCGATTCGCGCCCCTTCGAGGCGGTCGCCGAGCAGGCCGAGGGTCAGCTCTCGGACGCGCGCGCCAAGGGTGAACTCGCCAAGCGCGAGCTCGACCGCGCGCTGGCGCTGAATCAAACCCAGGCGGTCTCCGACTCCATTGTCGACCAGCGCCGCCAGACGCTGCAGGCGGCGAAAGCCGCGGAGACGGAGGCCGAAGGCGCGCTGAAGGCGGCCCAGCTCAATATCGAGTTCAGCCACGTCATCGCCCCCATGGCCGGAAGAGTGAGCCGCCACCTCGTCAGCGTCGGCAATCTCGTGACGGGCAGCGACAACGGCGGCGGCACCCTGCTCACCTCGATCGTCTCGCTCGATCCGATCTACGTCTATTTCGACATGGATGAGGCGACCTATCTCAAATACAACCGGCTCTATTTCGAGGGCAAGCGGCCGAGTTCGCGCGAGAATCCCAATCCGGTCCAGGTGACATTGACCGGCGAAACCAAACCGTCGCACGACGGCAAGATGGATTTCCTCGACAATCGGCTGGATGTCTCGACCGGCACGCTGCGCGGGCGGGCGGTGATCCCGAACAAGGACTTTTCCATCCTGCCGGGGCAGTTCGGCCGCGTGCGGCTGATTGCCAGCGCGCCTTATGAAGCGCTGCTGCTGCCGGATACGGCTATCGCCACCGATCAGTCGCGCAAGATCGTCTTCGTGGTCAAGGACGACGACACGGTAGAGGCAAAGCCCGTCGTCCTCGGGCCGCTCGACGACGGCTTGCGGGTGATCCGCGAAGGGTTGAAGCCGCAGGACCGCGTGATCGTCGACGGCCTCCAGCGCGTGCGCGTCGGTGCCAAGGTGAGCCCGCATCCGGCGCCATCCGGTAGCAAGACATGAACCTCG
>JBGPSI010000062.1:0-22788 GCA_041490045.1 Bradyrhizobium sp. | reverse complement strand
CGCCGGCGCCCGTCTCAGCCAGGCCCTGTGAAAGGCGCCCGGGGCCGCGTATCGCGGCGGATAAAAAATTAGCAAAGGCCTTTTTGGTTTCAAGAGGGCGAGAGATTTTTTGGTAAATTCGAAGTTGCGCTCGAGCTGACGCCGCGCTTGCGGCTCGGCCCCGGGTGGCAGATCAAATTTATTTTCGGCGCGGTCTTGAACCCGGTTCGGTTCTTTCTAAGTCGTTTGCCGTCCGGAAACGAAAGGAGTTGAGGAGGACGACATGACCGATCTTGACCGCAGCTCTGGTGAAAATGTCTACGATCTGAACGCCATTTTGCATCCCGGTTCGGTTTTCGATCATCCCCGGGATGTGCTCGCCGACGCCTCGCTGTCGCGCGCGGAGAAACGGGCCATCCTGGCCTCCTGGGCATCCGATGCCGCCGCGGTGACGTCGTGTCCCTCGTTGCGCGCGATCCCGGGAGCCAGGCGCGTAATCTCCATCGACGAAATCCTCGAGGCGCTGTCCAGCCTCGACCATTCGCCGCGGAATCCGCCGGGCGGCAAGTCGATCCGGCTCAAATCCAGCGATCGAACTTCGCTCGCGGCCTGACCGGCTGCGACTTGGCATATTGATCGGGCGTGCACTGATCCGGCGTCGCGGCGAGGGGCCGATTGCGATCGGGCCCCTAGCCGGCGTCTCCGCGGCGGTTGGCCTGGCGCTTGACGATCTGCTCGGCGAGGTGAACCAGCATCCGTTTGGTCCTGTTGTCGCTGAGTTCGTTGAACGCCCGCAGCAGGCGCAGTTCGAGCAGCGATTGCAGCGAACTGGCGTTTTGCGCCAATAGACCGTCCGGCTCTCTCTGTTCGACGCTGACGGCGTGGCCGTGAAGGAAGTCGAGTGCCTCGGCGACCTGCAACAGGCGGTTGGCGTCGGCTCCGTTCGATCCGTTGCCGTCGTTCTGTCCTTGCTGAAATGCGGCGTCGAGCACTTCGGCGAGGTCGGATTGCGACACCCCGATCGCAAGCCATCTTGCTTTCACAAGCCGGTCGATATGTCCGTCGGTGAGGTTGCCCATTGCTTCGCTCTGCCTCTGCGATCAGCCGACTTGCGATCGCGATTCCTTCATGAATCCGGCGAATAAATTCACAAGGGGTTCGCCCTTGTATGATTTCTGCAGATCATTGGGGTGGACGAAGTCATCCCGGAACCAGGGATACTTGCGGCCATCGAAGGCCTGAATGGTCCACTCGATCAGTTGCTTGACGCGCGGAATGCGCTTTGCGTCGGGATGATAGGTGAGCCAGATGTCGAGCTGAAACTTGATATCGAGGTCGAGCGGGACCAACGGCCCGGCGACAGCGGGAATATAAGTCGGCAACCAGCCGATACCGGCGCCCTTGGAGACCGCCCAGACGTGAGCGCTGCTGACATTGTTACGCATCGCGACGAAACCGATCTGCTCGCGACCGGCATACCTGTCGTACATGTCCTGCGCGCGGGTTTGATCGGCATCCTGAATGACGATCCGGTGGTTCTGCCGGATGTCGTCTTCGTCCTTCGGCATTCCGTATATTTCGACATAGGAAGGGCTGACGAAGGGCATGATGTGGAGGCGCCCGACCTTGACCCGCTTCAGGTCCGGCTTGTTGGGCTCCTCCAACTGCACGGCGACGTCGGCTTCGAGCCGAAGCACGTCGGCGGAACGCATTTCACATTTCAGATCGACAAGCAGGCCTGGATAAACCCGCTGGAATTCGATCAGCCGGGGAGCGACCCAAAACGTGCCCAGCCCTTCGGTGATGGCGAAGCGGACCTCTCCGCTCAACGCCGGCGTCGTTCGACTGAGCGCGCGGTCCAGGCCGAAGGAAGCCTCTTCCATCCGCTTGGCCGCTTCGAGAACTTGCGTGCCTTCCGGTGTCAGCCTGATGCCGTCGATATGGCGGGTCATCAATGTGGTTTTGTACGCGTCCTCCAGTTGCAAAATTCGCTTTCGCAAGTAGTTGGCGGATGCGTTGAGTTCAATGGCTGAGGCCCGGAAGCTGCCTATCCGGGCCACTTCCAGGAAAATCCGAACCGAATCCCAGTCCGCTATCCTCCCTACCGGGTGTGCACGCTGGTGCGCACCCCTGCTCTCAGGTGAGTGCATACAAGTTCCCCCGTTTGCCACCTTCTATTCTTGGCAGAGATTGGCCAAATCCACAACCTCAAGAGACTGAGTGATGACCGCGCTTGACCTCGATTTCGTTCGCAAAGCCGCGAGGAGAAGTACCGCACCGGGACCCACGCGTTCGCTCAATAAGATGACCATCATGCAAATGGCGAGGCGCACGGTGATTTTTACCGTCGATGCCGCCGGCATTGCCTCGCTGATGGACGCGGCACGAGAAGACATCCCTGGTTTGACCTCCAACGGAATCGTTCAAGCGGTGGCGAACCACAATCCGGATACCTTCTGGGCCATCGCGAGGAAAGATAATTTCGACATAGCCTCTCCCACGGGCGAGGGCTTCCTCGCGGTGCTGCCGCTGACGCACGAAGGCACGCGCCGGCTGGTCGACGGCAGCCTCGATACGCGCAATCCCGATATCTCCCTCGTGGCGCGACAATCAGAACGGCCTGCGGGAATCTATGTCTGGGCCATTCACGCCAAGGGCTCGATCGCGGCTGCGATCCCGCTGGTGCTGCAGAAATTCTCGACGCCGCTTTACCAGGGCGTCAATATCTATTCGCGACCGATAACCAAGGAAGGCCTCCGGGTTCTGGAGCCGCTCGGGTTTTCTCCGGGGGCGCGCTACGACGGCGTGATCGCGCCGCATCTGCAGATGCTGGATCGATCGCAAGAGGTTCCCGTGACCAAGGTCTCGGAGCGGGACTCGGTATCCGTTCGGGTCGTTCGTTCGATGGAAGAAATGACCCGGGTAATTGCGATCCGCAGCGCCGTCTATATCGGTGAGCAGCACTGTCCTTTCGAGGAAGAGTTCGACGGCAACGACTTTTCGGCAACGCATCTGATTTGTCACAAGGGACACGAGCCGGTTGGCTGCATGCGCATTCGATACTTCGCCGATTTCGCCAAGCTCGAACGGCTGGCCGTCCGCGACGCGAACCGGAACGCTGGCTTGGCCGGGCAGATCGTGGACACGGCAATCGAGCTCTGTCGGAAAAAAGGCTACCGCGTTCTGTACGCGCATTCCCAGAAGCGGCTGGTCAATTTCTGGGAGAAGCGCGGGTTCGTCCGCGCGGCGGACGCCCGCGAGTTCGCGTTTTCGGATTTCGACTATGTTGAGGTCAAGCTCGAAGCCGAGGAACATCCGCAATGCATAACCCTCAGCGACGATCCCTACGTCCTGATCCGGCCCGAGGGACAATGGGACGTTCCCGGCATCCTTGAACTGTCGGCAGGCCGCAGCGCCACTGTTCCGCCAAGCTTCGGTTGGTCACGATGAGTTCCGTCGTCGATTTGCGCACATACGTCAGCGCATCGAGCAGCCGTCTGCTCGTCATGGTCGATCTGCAGGAGAAGAACTACGGCGAACTGTCGCGACACGGTGCGTTCGATCTCTCGCGATCGCTGGATAATTGCATGTCCGCGATACGGCATGCACGGAGCCTGGGGCTGCCTATCGCATTTACGCGGCAGGGAGAAAATCAGGGGTTGATCGAGAGGTCGGCTCAGTCGGCCTGGATTTCAGGTTTCGAGCCGAAGCGCTCCGACATGGTGTTCGAGCGCTCGCAGCCTTCCTGCTATGCCAACCAGCTTTTCGAGGATGTGGTTTCGCAGGTGGGAAGCTTTGTCATCGCCGGCCTTGTTGCCGACGAAACCTGTCTTGCAACCGCCATCGATGCTTCCCATCGCGGCCATCGCGTAACTTTCCTGAGCGATGCTTCGGCGAGCCGCGGTCGAATTGCCACTGACGCGGGGGCGGTCCACGCCGTCACGACGAGCGCCATTGAATTGTTTGCCGACATCGTGACCACGCGCCACTGGCTGGTCGCGACTTCACCGCGCAGTTCCAGGGGGCATCGCTATGGATGAGCTCAGCGAGCGCAGGCTGCGCAACGTGGTTCAGGTTCTGACGGAGCAGCGCAACATCGTCATTTCCCGGGGCGCTTCCTTTGCCGGCCATCTGATCGATCTGGCGATCATGCAGCTTCGTCTCTCGCTTCACGACATCTCCGAGGAGGAACTGTCCGAGTTCTCGCTGAGCGTCGGCCTCGTCAGCGGCGAGCACCCGGATTGATCGGAGAGGTGCGGATGCCGGGCCGAAGATGGATGATCCTGGCGGTCCTGTTCGCGGCACGCGCGGCGACCGGATTTCAGTTCCAGTCGATAGGATCGACCGCGAACCTGCTGATGCAGGATCTGGGAATCAATTACTCGGAAATCGGCATGCTTCTCGGGGCCTATCTGCTGCCCGGCATCGTTGTCGCATTTCCGGCCGGGTTGCTGGGACAGCGCTTCCGGGAAAAGAAGCTCGGGCTTGCCGGGCTCGCGATGATGGCGATTTCCGGGGCGGCGTTGAGTTGGTCCGATGGTTTCGCGGCGGCGCTGGTCGCGCGCACGATCGGCGGCGTCGGGGCGACGATCGTCGTTCTGGTGGCGACCAAGATGACGGTGGACTGGTTCGACAGTCGCGAAATCGTCCTTGCGATGTCGCTGCTGCAGATGAGCTGGCCGTTCGGGGCGATGCTTGCTCTGCCCATCCAGGCTCTTGTCGCCCAGCGTCTCGGATGGCCCGCGGTGATGCTGTCCAGCGCCGCTTGCGCCACCCTCGTGCTTTGCGCTTTTACGTTTGTTTCGGAGCGCGAGCAGCCGCCGCAGCCGACGGCGATCGACCCCGCCGGACTCCCCGTTGCCGTTCTGCTTCCCGTTACGATCGCCGGGCTGATCTGGGGCGGGATGAACCTCGCCTGCATTTTGTTCTTCAGCTATGCGCCCTTGTTGATCGTGGCGCAGGGATCGACGCCCACGGTTGCTGCCTCCCTGACCAGCCTCGCGATCTGGTTCACCATCCTGGCTATTCCGTCCGGCGGATATCTCGTTCATCGCTCGGGCAAGCCGATCGCGGCGATCATCATCTGTGCGCTGGTCGCCGCCGTGGCGCTCCTGCTGTTCGTCGACGGCGTCTTTCCGACCATCTCTTGCCTGTTGTTCGGGGTTGCGGTCGGTCCCCTGTCGGGGGCCATCCTTTCGCTGCCGTCGAGGGTACTTGGTCCGCACCAGCGGGCGGTCGGACTTGGCGTGTTCTACACGTGCTTCTACGTGCTGATGGCCGTCGGGCCTCTGGTCGTTGGCCAGTTGCAGGATGTTTGGAGATCGCCGACGGTCGGGCTGATCGCGGGTGCCGTATTGCTTGGCGCGACAGTGCCCTTGTGTCTTTCCTTCGTATTGTTGTCGAAGCCGCACCGTCTCGCCGCGCCTGACGGCAATGCGGAGCTGCGCGCAGCTTCGTGAGCGGGGCGGGGATCCGCCCCCGCTCATGCCGTCAGCGCCGCCACGATCGCGTCCAGCGCCCGAACGACGTCTTTCGGATCGAGTTCGATCTGTAATCCGCGCTGGCCGCCGTTCAGATACACGCTGGTTTCCTCCAGCGCCGCGGCTTCGAGGGCGACCGGGACGCGCTTCTTCTGCGCGAACGGGCTGATGCCGCCGACATGGTATCCGGTCAGCCGCTCGGCGTCGGCCGGCCGCATCATGCCGGCGGTCTTGCCGGCAAACGCCGCCGCCAGTCTCTTCATGCTGACTTCGCGATCCGACGGCACCACGACGCAGACCGGCTTGCCGTCGACCTCCGCCATCAACGTCTTCAGCACGCGGCGCGGCTCGACGCCGAGCGCCTCGGCGGCCTGCAGGCCGATACGGTCGGCGTCGGGATCGTAAGCGTAGGTGTGCGCGGCGAATTTGACGCCGAGCTTGCCGAGCGCCAGCGTCGCGCGGGTGGTTTTGGACATGCTGCCGCTCCGTGATCCCCTTGCAGGAACGCAACGATAGCAATTTTCCGGACGTCCCGTTACGCCCGTCTGGATCGTCGCCGACGAGGTATCCGTATCGCGAACGGCTTCAAGAGCTCGGCGCACACCAGATAGACCGCAACGAGCAGGCCGATGCCGGCGAGCATGATCGGCGGCGGCGCCACGAAGCCGAACCAGCCGCCAATCGGCGTGAACGGCAGGATCATCGCCACCGCCAGTGCGGCCAGCGACGATGCCGTGAGTGTGGGCTGGGGAAGGTTGCTCCACGGCCGGCCGAAGGTGCGAATGATGAAGATCACGAGGATCTGCGTCGCCATCGATTCGAGGAACCAGGCGGTGCGGAATTCTTCCGGCGTGGCCTTGAACAAATACAAAAGTCCGCCAAAGGTCAGGAAGTCGAAGATCGACGAGAGCGGCCCCATGATCGCGGCGAACCGGATCAGGCCCTTCATGTCCCACAATTGCGGCCGCGTGGTCGCTTGCCGACTCACGGTGTCGAAGGGGATGCCGAGCTCTGACAGATCGTAGAGCAGATTGTTGAGCAGGATCTGCGTCGGCAGCATCGGCAGGAACGGCAGCACGATCGAGGCGATCGCCATCGACAGCATGTTGCCGAAATTGGAGCTTGCGCCCATCCGCACATATTTGAGGATGTTGACAAAGGTGCGCCGGCCTTCCTCGACGCCGTCGGCGACCACCTCCAGATCGGAGGCCAGCAGGATCATGTCGGCCGCGGCCTGCGCGACGCCGGTTGCGCCTTCGACCGACAGCCCGATATCGGCGACCTTCAGCGCGGGCGCGTCGTTGATGCCGTCGCCGAGAAAGCCGACGACCTGCCCGTGGGCCTGCAGCGCCTTGACGATCCGCGACTTCTGGTCGGGGGCCAGCCGGCCATAGGCGTCGACCGATTGAACCTGGACCGCCAGGGCGTCGTCACCCAGCGCTGCGATATCGCTGCCGGACAGGATCTGCTCGGCATTCAGTCCGACCAGTCCGGCAAGCCGCTTGACGACGACCGGATCGTCGCCGGACAGGATCTTGAGCCTGACGCCCGCACCGGCGAGCCGCGCGATGGCCGCCGCCGCCGTTGGCTTGGGCGGGTCTGCGAAAGCACAGAGCCCCTCGAACACAAGCTCGCTTTCGTCGGCGGTCTCGACTTCGCGGTTTGGTCCGGTCCAGGGCCGCGAAGCGATGGCGACGGTCCGAAGTCCATCGCGCGCGAGCGCATGCACAGCTTCCGCCACTGCGGTCCGGCCGCCGGCATCCATGGCGGCCAGATCCGCAACCCCGCGCCGGCGTGTGCAGAGCTCCAGTACCGCCTCGGGCGCGCCCTTCACGATCAAGAGCGGGCCTTGCGAGCCGATCGCGAGCACCGACCCCAACCGACGGGTGAAGTCGAAAGCCTGCCTGCCGGCGAGCGTCCAGCCTTCCGCAGCCTGCGGTGCGCAAGCCACCAGCGCGGCATCGAGCGAGCCGCGGTCGCCGCCAAGCTGGGCTGCGATCGCGCCGAACTGCGCCGCGCGCCCATCCACGGCGCCGTCGGGATCAAGGCTCTTCGCCAGCGTGATCTCCGCCGAAGTTAGCGTGCCGGTCTTGTCGGTGCACAACACCGACATGGCGCCGAGATCGTGGATCGAAGCCAGCCGCTTGACGATGACCTTGCGGCCGGCCATGCGCAAGGCGCCGCGGGAGAGCGTCACGGTCGTGATCATCGGCAGGAGTTCGGGTGTCAGGCCCACCGCCAGCGCCACCGCGAACAGAAGCGAATCCAGAACCGGTCGGCCGAACACCACGCGGATCGTCAGGACCACGACCACAAGCGCGAGCGTCAGCCGCGCAATGACAAGGCCGAATTCGCGCAGGTCGCGTTCGAACGGCGAGGGGGCTTGCGCCTGCGCCAGGGCCGACGCCGCGGCTCCGAACACGGTGTTACGCCCGGTCTTGACGGCGAGCGCGATCGCCTCCCCGGTTTGCGCCACGGATCCGCGAAACAGCGCGCTCGAGGTATCGTCGGAATCCGCCGCCGCGCCCGCGGCCGGGCGCTTTGGGACCGGATAGGGCTCGCCAGTCAGCGCCGCTTCACCTGTCGTCAGCGCGGTGCATTCGAGGATCAGGGCGTCGGCCGGGATGATGTCGCCCGCCCTGACGCGCAGCACGTCTCCGGGAACGACGGCCTCCACCTCGATCTGCCGGAAGACGCCGTCGCGCTTGACTTCGGCCTTCAAGGCTACCGAACGCCGCAGGATTTCCGCGGTCCTTACCGCGTGTCCCTCCTGCACGGTATCGAGCCCGATCGAGAGCGTCAGGATCAGGACGATGATCGAACCGCCGATCTCGTCGCCCGTCAGAATGGACACGATGCCGGCGGCCAGCAGAATCAGGGAAAGCGGTTCGAGCAGGCGGCGGAACACCGCGCGCAACAGGCTGTCGGCCCTGGCCGGCGCGTCGCTGTTGGGGCCATACCGATCGAGCCGTCGCGCGGCCTCGTCCGTGCTCAGCCCCTGCGGTCCGCAGCCCAGCGTCGCACAGATTTCCTGCGCCGTGAGCTTCCAGAAGCTGTTTTCAGCCAGTTCTAAACGATCCGCCAAGGCAGCAGCCCCCCAATATTCATGCAGTTGAACGCTGCGCGGATCCTGAAGCGATGCAATAGCATGGCAAATCGAACGGCTGCGGCCCTTGAGAGCCTGCCAAATGTACCCGCTTCCCGGCGCCGCATTTGACCCACATCAAGGGCCCTCGCGCGACGGCTCGATATGATTACGCGGTCTGCGGTTCGAAGGGATGACAGCCCATGAGTAATGTTGGATCGGTCGATCGGATCATACGGGTTATCGTCGGACTTGTGCTCGTTGCTTATGCGATTCCGATCGGTTTCCCCCAGACCGGCTGGAATTGGACCGGCTGGATTGGCGTCGTGCCGCTATTGACCGCGATTTTCGCGTATTGCCCCGCCTACACGGTGTTCGGCATGTCGACTTGTTCCGCCAAACAGCCGAGCTGAGTGGGTGCCTTAAGTCCGCAAAGCCGGAGAGAGCGCCATGGCCGCAAGATTAGGGATCGCGCTGATCGCAGCCGTCGCCTTGGTGGGCGCGGCCATGTTGGCCGCCGCCACGGCCCAGCCTTACGGCCCCGGGTCTGGAATGATGGGGCCTGGAATGATGGGGCCGGGCATGGGCCAGGGCATGATGGGGTCCCGGATGATGGGCCGCCGCGGATCTGCCGGGATGTGCAATCCGGCCGCCGCAGGCTTTGCCGAGTGGCGAACCGACCGGATCGCGGATCTCGTCAAACCCACCGACGCGCAGCGCGGCAAGTTCGATGAATTCAAGGCGGTATCGATCAAATCGGCCGAGATGATGCGCGACGCCTGCCAGACCGAAATTCCCGCAACGATCCTGGCACGAACCGAAGCCATGGAAAAACGCATGGACACGATGCTGCAGGCGATCCGCGCCATGCGGCCGGCGCTGGAAGCATTCTATGCGACGCTGAGCGACGAGCAAAAAGCCCGGCTCGATTCCAATGTCGGCCGCGGCAAGTACTGGCGCTGGCGCGATCACTGGTAGCGCCGTCCGGGAACCGTCCGGCTTCGGCCACAGCGTTCCCTTGACCTAACGCAACGTCCGCAACCGGCGCTGCGTTATGATTACAAAAGCGGTCCGGCGAGCCGGTCCCACATCAATATCACAGCTCAGGAAACAAACCTCGCCCGCCGGTCGGGCGCGATTTGCATGGCGTCGAAATGGTCGAACAGTCAATTGCGCTTCCGCGGAAGAATACGCACAACGCCTCCGCCGCCTGGTCGGCGATCTGGTCGCACCGATGGTTCGTCCTGGCCGTGCTGCTGGCGCTCGTCGCCGGCGGCTGGCAGGGCGCGCGGCTGATCTTCGGGCCCGCCGTCGTCGTCGATCAGGTTCACCGCGGCAATCTGGTGGAGACGGTGGTCGCCAGCGGCCACGTCGAGACGCCGTACCGGGTCGAGATCGGCAGCCAGATCACCGGCACCGTCGACGACGTGCTGGTGCAGGAGGGCGAGCGGGTCAGCAAGGGCCAGCCCTTGATCTCGCTGGAATCCCGCGAGTTGAAAGCGGCCGTCGTGCAGGCGCAGGGCGCGGTCGCCCAGGCGGAGGCGCGGATGCGCCAGCTCGCGGAACTGACGCTGCCCTCGGCGCGCGAAGCGCTGACCCAGGCGCAGGCGAACCTGTTGAATGCCCAGCAGACCTTCGATCGCACCTCGACGCTGGCAAAGAACGGATTTGCCACCCGGCAGGCGCTCGACGACGCCCAGAAGACCCTCGACGTCGCGCGAACCCAGGTGCGCACCGCGGAATTTCAGGTCTATACCGCAAGCCCCGGCGGCAGCGATTATGTGATGGCGCAGACCCTGCTCAACCAGGCGCACGCCAATCTTGAAACCGCGGAATCGCGGCTCAGCTACGCCACCATCGCGGCGCCGCGCGACGGCGTGCTGATCACCCGCAATGTCGAGCGCGGCACGGTGGTGCAGCCGGGCAAGGCGCTTCTGGTGCTGGCGCCGGCGGGCGAAGTCCAGCTGGTGCTGCAGATCGACGAGCGCAATCTCGGGAAAATCTCGCTGGGCCAGAAGGCGCTGGCTTCGGCGGACGCCTATCCGGATCAGCGTTTTGCCGCCGTTGTTTCCTACATCAATCCGGGGGTCGACATCACCCGCGCCTCCGTCGAGGTGAAACTCAACGTGGCCGATCCGCCGGACTATCTGCGGCAGGACATGACGGTTTCGGTCGATATCGAGAACGCCGCGAAAAACAGCGCGCTGGTGCTGCCGATCCGCTCGGTGCACGACACGCTGTCCGGCCAACCCTGGGTGCTCGGCATCAAGGACGGCCGCGCCGTCAAGCGGCCGGTCCGGCTCGGCCTGCGCGGCAACAGCCATGTCGAAATCCTGGAGGGGATGACGGAAGGCGAGGTTGCGATCCCGCTGAATTCGGGGGTCCTGACCGGCCAGCGCGTGCGGCCCGTTCGGTCATGAACTACTGGCTGCCGTTCGAATGGATCACGGCGGTGCGCTTTCTGCGCGAAGGCCGGCTGCAGACGCTGTTCATCGTCGGCGGCATCGCCATCGGCGTCGGCGTCATCGTCTTCATGTCGGCGATGCTGGCGGGGCTGGAGGCGAATTTCATCAAGCGCGTTCTCACCTCGCAGCCGCAAATCCAGCTCCTGGCGCCCGATCAGATCGCGCGCCCGCTGCGCGGCGGCGCCGGCGAAGTCGAGGATGCGCGGGTGCAGCGCCCGAGCCAGCGCGTGATCTCGATCGACCAGTGGCCCAAGATCCGCACGCAGATGCTGGCGATGCCGGAAGTGACCGCGGTCGCGCCGACCATGTCGGGCTCCGCGCTTGCCGTGCGCGGCGATGCCAGCCGCGCCATCACGCTGTCCGGCGTCGAGCCGGATTCCTATTTCAAGATCGTCAAGGTCCCCGATTACGTCGTCGCCGGCGAGCCGCGGCTGACCAGCGAGGACATCATCATCGGCATCGAGCTCGCCAAGAATCTCGGCGCCACCGTAGGCGACAAGCTGAACGTCCAGGCGGCCAATGGCGCCAACCGGGTGCTGACGATTTCGGGCCTGGTCGATCTCGGTAACAAGGGCGTCAACCAGCGCGCCAGCTACGTGGCGTTGCGCACCGCGCAGTCGCTGCTCGGCATGATCGGCGGCGTCACCACCATCGACATGACGGTGAAGGATATCTACGCCGCCGAGGAGATCGCCCAGCGCATCCAGGCGGCCAATGCGGTGGAGGCCGACAGCTGGATCAAGACCAACGCGCAGTTCTTCACCGCCGTGCAGGCGCAGGAAACCTCCAATACGCTGATCCGGCTGTTCGTCGCGCTGTCGGTCGCGTTCGGCATCGCGGCGGTCTTGATCGTCTCGGTGATCCAGCGCTCGAAGGATATCGGCATCCTGCGCGCCATGGGCACCTCGCGCGGCCAGATCCTGCGGGTGTTTCTGCTGCAGGGCGGATTGCTCGGCTTCGTCGGCTCGCTGTTTGGTGCTGCGATGGGCGCGTTCGCGCTTGTCTACTGGCATTCGGTGGCGCGGCAGGCCGATGGTTCGGAACTGTTTCCGCTGATCCTGGAGCGGCGGCTGTTCATCCTGACCGCGCTGTTGGCGACGCTGACAGGACTGCTCGCAGCAACCGCGCCGGCGCTGCGCGCGGCCAAACTCGATCCGGTGGTGGCGATCCGTGGCTGAAGAAATCCTGCGCCTGGAGAAAGTCTGCAAGGCCTACAATGTCGGACAGCCGTCCGAGACCGAGGTGCTGCACGATATCGACCTCAGGCTGGAGCGCGGCGAATTCCTGGCGTTGATCGGGCCGTCCGGCTCGGGCAAGAGCACGCTGCTCAATATCGTGGGTCTGCTCGACCGGCCAACGTCCGGCCGGCTCTCCATCAAGGGCCAGGATACCGCGACGCTGAACGATACCGAAATCACCCATCTGCGCGGCCACACCATCGGCTTTGTGTTTCAGTATCACCTTCTGATCTCGGCCTTCACGGCGCGCGAAAACGTGATGATGCCGATGCTGGCGGATCGCGGTTTTGCCAGCGCTGAGATCGAGAGGCGGGCGACCGGGCTCCTGGCGCAGGTCGGCCTGCAGAAATTCGCCGACAATCTCGCCACCAACATGTCGGGCGGCCAGCAGCAGCGGGTGGCGGTGGCCCGCGCGCTGGCGATGAACCCGGATCTGGTGCTGGCGGACGAGCCGACCGGCAATCTCGACACCAAGTCCGCCGACGGCGTTTTCGAACTGATGCGCCAGGTCAACCGGGACAGCGGCACCAGTTTCCTCCTGGTGACCCATAATCTGGACCTCGCCCGGCGCTGCGATCGCATCATCGAAGTGGTGGACGGCCGCATTCAACCTTGAGCGGTACCCGCTGCCATGCTCCCGACACAAATTTTCGGGGGATATCAAGGGCTTGAACCCCATTTTGAATGCGTCCGGGGCCCCGTTCTTGCTTGCTTCGCCAGCCCGCTTCCTTTATCCCGTGGGCTGCCTCGCATGCGAGCGGCCCGCGGCCGTGATTTGGGCTGGGCGCATGATCCGGAAAGCAGGCACCCCACGGACTCGATCCGGGGGCGCGGTTTTGCGAACGGGTCATGCTCGTGTGAATTTTAGTGGCAGAGGGAAGACCCGCGAATGGCCAATGTTGTCGTCGTCGGAGCCCAATGGGGCGACGAAGGGAAGGGCAAGATCGTCGACTGGTTGTCGGAGCAGGCCGACATCGTCGTGCGCTTCCAGGGCGGCCACAATGCCGGTCATACGCTGGTCATCAACGGCGAGACCTACAAGCTGGCGCTGCTGCCGTCCGGCGTGTTGCGGCCCTCGAAGCTCGCGGTAATCGGTAACGGCGTGGTGTTCGATCCGCAGGCCTTCCTCGACGAGGTGACGAAACTGAGGGGCCAGGGCGTCGCCGTCAGCCCGGAAAACCTGCGCGTCGCCGAAAACGTCACGCTGATCCTGCCGCTGCATCGCGAACTCGATGCGCTGCGCGAATCCGCCAGCGCCGTCACCGCGATCGGCACCACGCGGCGCGGCATCGGCCCCGCCTATGAAGACAAGGTCGGCCGCCGCGCGATCAGGCTGATGGATCTCGCCGATCTCGACACGCTGCCGCACAAGATCGAGCGTCTGCTGGCGCATCATAACGCGCTGCGCCGCGGGCTCAATCTGGAAGAGATCGACGGCAAGGCCATCCTGAAGGAATTGACCGCGTTGGCGCCGCAGCTTCTGCCTTACGCCGAAACGGTGTGGCGGCTGCTCGACATCAAGCGCCGCGAGGGCAAGCGCATCCTGTTCGAGGGCGCGCAGGGCGCGCTGCTCGACGTCGACCACGGCACCTATCCCTATGTGACCTCCTCCAACACCGTGGCGGCGCAGGCTGCGACCGGCACCGGCATGGGCCCGGGCTCGGTCGGTTACGTGCTCGGCATCTGCAAGGCCTATACGACACGGGTGGGCCAGGGGCCGTTCCCGACCGAACTGCGCGACGAGATCGGCGAGGAGATCGGCCGCCGCGGCAAGGAATTCGGCGTCAACACCGGGCGCAAGCGGCGCACGGGATGGTTCGACGCCGTGCTGGTGCGCCAGACCGTGCGCACCTGCGGTATCAACGGCCTGGCATTGACCAAGCTCGATATTCTCGACGGGTTCGAGAAGATCGAGGTCTGCGTCGGCTACATGCTGGACGGCAAGGAAATCGACCATCTGCCGGCCGGCGAGGGCGCGCAGGCCCGGGTGGTGCCGATCTACGAAACCATCGAGGGCTGGAAAGAGCCGACCGCCAATGCGCGCTCCTGGGCCGATTTGCCGGCCCAGGCGATCAAATATGTCCGCAGGGTCGAGGAACTGGTGGGCTGCCCGATTGCGCTGCTTTCCACCAGCCCCGAACGCGAGGATACTATTCTGGTACAGAACCCGTTCGAGGCTTAACGAGATATTACCGGTAAGCCGACAATGTTGAGTAAAGATGGCTGACTATTACCCGCTGATCGCCCGCGCCATTGCCGGACTGGACCCCAGTGCCCCCGGCGAGAGCCGCCGTGCGCTCTACGAGCGGGCCCGCGCCGCGCTGATCGCGCAGCTGCGCAGCGTCGATCCGCCGTTAAGCGAGTCCGAAATTACCCGCGAGCGGCTGTCGCTGGAAGAGGCCGTGCGCAAGGTGGAATCCGAGGCTGCCCAGCGCGCCCGGGACGCTGCGCGCGCCGGTGAGGCTCCGCGCGCGCCGGCAAGCGGCGGTCCCCGTGCCGGCGACGCGTTCCGCGCCACCACGCGCGCCCCGGCGCGGCCGGGCGAATCGGCGCCGCTGGCGTCGGCCCCGCCGCAAAACGGGGCGCCGCCGCGCCCCCGTCCGCCTTCGCCACCGTCGATAGCCCAGCCATCGCGCAACGAGCGTCCGCCGCTCGGGCAGGAAGACCGCCCGCCGCGCAACCTTCGCGCCGAACCTTCGCCGCGCCCGCAACCGCCGCAGCCGCAGGTCGGAATGCAGGAGCCGGCGATGCCGCCGACCCGCGAACGATCGGGCGCGCCGCGCCGCGGCCCCGAGAACAGCCCGCCGCAGGCGCCGGGCATGCGCGGCTTCCGCGATATCGCCGCCGACGCCGACGATCTCGGCCGCGCCGCGGCGCAAGCCAGCCGCGCGGCGCGAAAGACCTATGCCAACGTGCCCTCGCCCTCGCCGGAGTTCGACCGGCTCGAGCCGAGCATGGAGAACCGCGGCGCCGATCCCGACCAGCCCTACCCCTATGACGAATCCGCCGAAGAGGCCGAGCGCTACGCGCCGCCGGCCTCGCGGCCGCGGATCGGGCCCGATCGCGAGCCGAAGAAGCGCGTCCGCACCGGCGCGGTATTTCCGTTCAAGAGCGCGATCGCCATCGGCGTGGTGCTGATCCTGGTCGGCGCCGGGATCCTGTGGGGCAAGTCGCTGGTGACGACCGTCAGCGGCCTGTTCAAGCCCTCCACCGCGGTGGTGGAAGCGCCGAAGGATGCCTCGCCCCTGAGCAAGCCGAAGATCCCCGATCGCGTCGGCCAGCCGTCGTCGTCTTCGTCGGAGGATGCGGTCGCGCCGGTGGCGCAGCGCGTGGTGCTGTATGACGAGGATCCGTCCGATCCCAAGGGCAAGCAATATGTCGGCTCGGTGGTCTGGCGTACCGAACCGGTCAAGGCCGCCGCCGGCCAGAAGGCCGATATCGCCGTGCGCGCCGACATCGAGATCCCCGACCGCAAGTTCAAGATGACGATGTCGTTCCGCCGCAACACCGACTCCTCGCTCCCCGCCAGCCACACCGCCGAACTGACCTTCATCCTGCCGCCGGATTTCGCCGGCGGCGGCGTCGGCAACGTGCCGGGCATCCTGATGAAATCCAACGAGCAGGCGCGCGGCACGCCGCTCGCGGGGCTCGCGGTCAAGGTCACCGACGGCTTCTTCCTGGTCGGCCTCTCCAATGTCGACGCCGACCGCGCCCGCAACCTGCAACTCCTGAAGGAGCGCTCCTGGTTCGACGTGCCGCTGGTCTATGTCAACCAGCGCCGCGCCATCATCGCCATCGAGAAGGGCGCCCCTGGCGAGCGCGCCTTCAACGACGCATTCGCGGCGTGGGGGGAGTAGGCTAAACCTGCGTCCGTCACTGCCCCTGCAAGGATCGCGAGGCTACGCATGAAGCGGTATCTGATCTTTGCGGCGCTCAGCCCGCTGCTCGGCGGATTCATCCTCTTGTTCGTGACCACCTACCAGTCCGGTTACTGGACCCAGACCAATGCCGCCGAAGTGGTGAAGCTGTTCGTGGTGTTCGCCAAGACGCTGCAATTCAGCTATCTGTTCGGTCTGTTGCCGACGCTGATGATGGCGGCGGTGGACGACATCCTGTGGCACGTCAAGCGTATCAGTCCGGTGCTGCGCATGGTGATCGTCGGCGTGCTGTCGTTCTTCGCCACGGAGCTGCTCTACGGCTCGCGCGGGCCGGACAGCGGCGCCGTCCAGTTCATCCTCTACGGCCTGGTCGGCTTCATCCCCGCCGTGATCTGCTCATGGCTGGCGCATGAGGCGATCGACGAACCGGCGACGGTGGCGCCCGCCGAGCCGGAGCAGCCCGCCGTGGAGAGCAAATAGGCGCGCATCGGCGCATCCGCGCGACGAAAGACGGCGGACCTCTCGGTCCGCCGCGTGACAAATCCTCAGGTCATCAAAAAACTAGCGGCCGTTGCCGCGGCAGCCGCCGTAGGGGCCGACGTGATAGCCGCGCGGGCAGGCATGCGCCGCCGGATTGGCGTAGTTGCGCAGGCAACCGCCATAGGGCCCGCGGTGCCAGCCGGGGCCGCATCCGCCGGCGACCGCGATGACATCGCCATTGGCGGGGGCGAGCGGCGCCAGCGGCATGGCGCCGGCGGCGCCCGCGAGCGTGCTCAACAGGAAGGCGGCTGCGATCAGTCTGTTCATGAAGGTCTCCGTTGCTGGGGATGAAAGGGGATTGGTCGTCAGCCGCCGGCGAAGGCGATGCCGGCGCGGACTTCCGCGACGGCCTGGTCGATCAGCGCCAGCCCGCGCTCGCGGTGGCCGCCCTTGTTCGGCGTGGCGGCGGCGAGTTCGGCGCGCGCCGACTGCAACATCGCGATGCTCCGGGTCATATGCGGCTGCGCGCCGATGGCATATCCGATGCCGACGCTGGCGGCGATGGTCGCGCCGAGCAGCAGCCTGCGCGGATAAGATGTCGTCATGTCGTTGTCTCCTTTTGGCGGTTTTTTGGTCGCGAGACGCGCGCGCGACTCGGCGGGCGTCCGCGCCGGCCGCATCGGTATGGCAAGCCATCGGCGCGGTCTTGGACTGACGGGCGTCCGGCGCCTGTGGATTTGGACTGTCCGGCGCTATTCCACTCACGGCGAAGTGTTGATAGCTTTTCCAAAGCGTCAGGCCGCGTTCATCTCGGGCGGGCAGGATTGGTCGCGCCGCATTTTTGGTTCTTGTTTTGGTTTTTGCCCGTCGATGTCCGTGATCCGGAAAACGCTTTCGACCGACATGCTGCCGCAGGGTCTCGACGACCGGCAGCGCTTCCTGTTCTTCGCGGAACTGTTCGAGCATTTTTCCAACACCGGCGAACTCGATCCGGCGCCCGACGTGCCGTTCCGCGCCGCGATGAATTCCATCCATATCGGCACCACCATGCTGGGCCGCTGCGACGGCACCTTCACCACGGTGCGGCGCGAACGCCGCCAGGTGCTGCAAACCAATGACGACCGCTATTGCCTCGCGCGCAACACCGGCGACCGCGCGGCGCAGGTGGTGCATCGCGGCCGCGAATTCACCATGCGGCCGGGCGCGATGGTGCTGCTCAAGCTCGACGAGCCGTTCTTTTCCGCCGACGGCGCCAACCAGAAACGCTTCACCAACGTGCATCTGCCGATGGCGGCGTTGAAGGCTGTGGTCGCCGACGTCGACGACATGGTCGGCCGCGAGCTCGCCCCCGGCGGCGCGCTGTCGCTGGCGATGGACTACAGCGATCTGTTGCTGCGCCACGCGGCCGCGGTCGACGAAGCCGGGATGGCGATCGCCGCACATCTGATGGACCTCGCGAGCCTCGGCCTCGGCGCCCGCGGCGAGCTTGCGCTCGCAGCGGAGCGCGGCGGCTTGCGGGCGGTCCGGCTGAAGGCGGTGCTGATGATCCTGGAGCGGCGGTTCAGCGAGCCGGATTTCTCCGCGCAGAAACTCGCCGCGGCCGCAGGCCTGTCGGAACGCTATGTCAACGAACTCCTGTACGAGGCCGGCGCCAGCTTCACGACGCGGCTGAACGAGTTGCGGCTGCGCAAGGCGGCGGGGCTGCTGGCGCAGGCGTGCGAGCGCCGGATCAGCGACATCGCCTTCGAATGCGGCTTTAACGATTTGTCATATTTCAACCGCTGCTTCCGCCGCCGCTTCGGGCTGACGCCATCGGCGGCGAGGGGAGGCTAGCGCGTATTACGCGGATGTAATGCGTGCCGGCCGGGAAGGCGCGGCGGCCTGACGCAACTTGCGCCCACCCTGGGCGTTACCCATGTGATGACGATGTCGAACGAAGAGATTCTGGCTCCCGATCCGGCCCGTGCCCGGAAGAACACCCGCGCATCGTCTGGCAGGGCACAGCCGCGTGGCCCGATCATCGATCAGGATGGCCGTGAAATCCCCGAGGAATCGCTTGGTCCGCAGTTCCAGGGTACCCGCTTCGACGGCATCCGCTTCGATTTCGGCAGCGCCAATCCGTTCGGCAACCTGAGCCGTGAGCAGCGGCTGGCGCGGCTCGACGCGGTCGCGAAGCTCCTCGACATCGCCTTCATCCTGCCCGGCACCAACATCCGCTACGGCGTCGACGGCGTCATCGGATTGATCCCGGTGGTTGGCGATCTCATCGCCGCCGCGTTCTCGCTGTGGCTGGTGCGCGAGGCGCGCGCGCTCGGCGCGCCCTGGCACATCACGGCGCGGATGCTCGGCAACGTCACGGTTCAGGGCGTGGTCGGAGCGGTCCCGGTGGCCGGCGACGCGTTCGACGTGCTCTTCCGCGCCAACATGCGCAATGTGCGGATGCTGCGGCGCTGGATGGACAGGCAGGCGCGTTAGCGCATCTTCCGGTCAGGTGGCTTCATCCTTCGAGACGCATCGCTTCGCGATGCTCCTCACCATGAGGTCCAACACCCTCATGGTGAGGAGCCGCCAAGCGGCGTCTCGAACCATGAGGCCACGGTATTCCGGGCAGATCGTACGCAAAAAAGCAGAGCGCGGCTTTCGCCGGGTTAGGCGGCCTCGGTGTCCGCCTTGTCGCTGGCAGGCACGGGCTCGGGCTTGCGCGGGCGGCGCGGCAGCGGGAAATCCTGGCTCTCATAAAGCGTGCGGATGCCGCTCTGGTCGAAGCGGGCTTCATCGACCTGCAGATAGGCGCCGTTCAGCGAATCCGCCGGCAACTCCTCGATCGCGAAGCGAACCGCTTCGGCCGCGGTGCCGAATCGCCGATACGCGAATCCCGCCCGCTTCTTCTTGCGGATCGCGGCGGGAAACAATTCGGCAGCAGTGTTGAAGCTGAAGGAAGCCATGGTCAGGGACCTCTGATCTTTTTAGTGAGAACGCGATTTTCAAAACCGCGAACGGATCGCACGGGCGCACCTGGCGGCGCCGGTACACGGTACACGTCATTTCAGGACAGCCTTTAATATAGGCCCGTTTGACAGAAATGCGACTCCTGAAGCGCCCGATGATGAATCCGGGCTTCCCGGCGCCGAAATCGCAATAAGTCTTTGAATTTCAATGGCTTGTGCGGATTACAGCTTGCCGAGCAGCAGCAAAACCAGCAGCACGACCAGAATCACCCCGCCGATGCCCATGCCGGAATGGCCCATGCCATAGCCGTAGCCGCCAAAACGGCCGCTGAAGCCGCCCAGGAGGTAAATGATCACGATGATGATGAGTATCAATCCGAGCGACATGGCACTCTCCCCAAAGGGCGCCGGCAGAGGGACATCCGTCGGTGCGCGCTGAAGAAAAGCACAACCCGGCCTTTGGTTCCAGCGAGGGAACCCGGGAAACGAAGTTCGCGCCGTCATTCCGGGATGGTCCGAAGGACCAGGCCCGGAATCTCGAGATTCCGGGTTCGATGCTTCGCATCGCCCCGGAATGACAGCGGAGGTTGGATTACTTCGGCTGCAGCTTCAGCGCGGCCGAATTGATGCAATAGCGCAGGCCGGTCGGGCCGGGGCCGTCCTCGAACACGTGGCCGAGATGGCCGTTGCACTTCGAGCACAGCACTTCGGTGCGGACCATGCCGTGGCTGACGTCGCGCTCCTCGTCGACATGGCTCTGCGCCGCCGGTTGGGTAAAGCTCGGCCAGCCGCAGCCGGAATCGAACTTGGCGTCGGATTCGAACAGCGTCTGGCCGCAGCCGGCGCAGGTATAGGTGCCGGCGCGGTGCTCATGCTCGTATTCGCCGGAGAACGGGCGCTCGGTCGCCTTCTCGCGCAGCACCGCGTACTGCATCGGCGTCAGCTCCTTGCGCCACTCGGCCTCGCTCTTCTGGACCTTGCCGGTCATCGTCTTGGTGTCGGACATGGAAACTCCTTCAGTTGGTCACCTTGGCGCTGCTCACCAGCGTCGGCTTGTCCAGGTAATTCGCCGCGAACAGCTTCTTCAGGTTCTCGACCTTCGGGATGTCGTTATAGGCGATATAGGGCTGGCTAGGGTGCAGCGTCAGGTAATCCTGGTGGTAATCCTCGGCCGGAAAAAACCCCTGCAGCGGCCCGACCTTGGTCACGATCGGTTTGCCGTAGACCTTGGCGGCGTTGAGCTGGGCGATATAGGCCTCCGCGACCTTCTTCTGCTCGTCGGAGGTGGTGAAGATCGCCGAGCGATATTGCGTGCCACTGTCGGGTCCCTGCCGGTTGAGCTGGGTCGGATCGTGCGCGACCGAGAAGAAGATCTGCAGGATCTTGCCGTAGCTGATCTTCTTCGGATCGTATTTGATCTCGACGGACTCGGCATGTCCCGTGGTCCCGGTCGATACGACGGGGTAGGACGCAGTCGTCTTGCTGCCGCCGGCATAGCCGGACACGGCATTGACGACGCCGGCGGTGTGCTGGAACACGCCCTGCACGCCCCAGAAGCAGCCGCCGGCCACGACGACGGTCTGGAGGCTGTCGGCTGCGGGTGCGTCCATGGCGGGGGCCGGGATCACCACCGCGCCTTCCGCGGCCAGCGACGGCGCAACCACGAAGGCTGAGATCGCGAGCGCGCCGATGGCGGCGGCGCAGAGCGACAGGCGGCTGAATTGGTGACGTGACATCGGATTTCCTCTCGGGCTTTCGAAGGGGCTCGGCGGATGGACGGGCAGTCTAGGGCGGCGGGCGCCGTTCGCAATCGGCCCTCTGCCCGATGCCCCAAGATACGCAGCGGGAATGGCGTTGTTACCGCCCGGCGGACACGAGTTCGTGAATAAAATCGCTCCGGTCCAAGGCGTTAGCGCCGCCGGAATCCGGCCAATTGACGGCGCGGACGACGCGCTGGCCCGCGCGCAATGCGTGCGCGTTGGGCCGACAGGGCCTATTCCTCGTCTCCGCCCGGCGTCTGCCTGAGCATGAAATGCCCGAACGCCGATGCGATGGGTTTTGTGGGGTCGTCCTGCCAGGCCCTTGCCTCGAACGCGACGACGCGACGGCCCTGCTTGACGATGGATACGTTGGCGTAGCTGTCGAGTGCGCGGCCGGAGCGCAGGTAATTGATGGTCAGGCCGATCGGTTTGGGCAGCGCGGACACGCCGAGCTCGCGGGTCACGCCGACGATCGCGGTGGTTTCGAGGAAGGCGCCGGTCATGCCGCCGTGGATGGCGGGCAGGATCGGATTGCCGACGATCTTTTGCGAGAACGGCATCACCAGCGTGCCGTCGTCACCGAGGCGGATACCGAGCGCGCGCGCGAACGGGCTGTTGGCGAACGGGCCGGCCGGATCCTCCGGCGCCTCGAGCGTCGGCGGCGAGCGATAGTCCTTTCGTTCGTCCGTGAGCATGTTGGTCCGGTTGGCGCCGACCATGAAGCAGGCGGTGGCGGTGGCGACGGGATCGTCCTCGGAGTCCTGGTAGGCGGTGGCGCGCACAAAGGCGATCGAGCGGGTGACGCGGTAGCAGACCGAGTGCGCCTTGATGTCGAGGCCGGGCGTCGCGGGTTTCTGGTAGTCGATGCGCAGGTCGAGCGTGGCGATCGCGCGGGTGCCGTCGAGCGCGAGCTGCACGGCCATGCCGCAGGTCTCGTCGAGCATGGCGGTGACGACGCCGCCGTGAAGCACGCCGGTCCCGGTATCGCCGACGAAGACGGGGCGGTAGGGCAGGCTCGACCAGGCTTCCCCCGGGGCCGCGCGATCGAGCCGAAGGCCGCTGATATATCCGTAGACGGAGCGGCGCGCCTTGATGGCCTCGGTGAGTTCGTCGAACGGCAGCGGCGGGTTTGATTTCGAAGGTTCGGTCATGCCGACGTTCTAGACCACTGCGGCGACGCGAGCAAAAGATCGCACGGTGGTTTTGGGGGAATTTCCAGTCCCGTCGTTCGGCGCGGCGGATCAGGAGCGATCGCGCGCGTGAACCGGCAACCCGACGGGCAAATCAGTGATTTGCCTGTCCAGCCCCTTTCGAAAAAATATTCTGATTTTCCGAAAGCGCAAATCACCTTATATCCGCAGCCGTCCCGCTCCTTTGGAGGGGCGTTGCGCAACGTCACGAAACGCGGAGCGGGATGCGGTGGACGCTGGGTGCGCGCTTGACGGGCGATGCGGCTGGCGGACGGCGAAGGCGTG
>JBGPSI010000061.1:0-23258 GCA_041490045.1 Bradyrhizobium sp. | reverse complement strand
GGGTCGAGCCGATCCGGCAGGGCGTGCACTTGCCGCAGGATTCGATGGCGCAGAACTCCATCGCGAAGCGCGCCTGGCGAGCCATGTCGACGCTGTCGTCGAACACCACGATGCCGCCATGGCCGATCAGCCCGTCGCGGGCCGCGAACGCTTCATACTCGAATGGCGTATCGAACATCGCGCGCGGAAAGTATGCCCCGAGCGGTCCGCCGACCTGCACGGCGCGCACCGGACGTCCCGTAAAAGTGCCGCCGCCGATGTCGTCGACGAGTTCGCCGAGCGTGACGCCGAACGCGGTCTCGAACAAGCCGCCGTGCCTGATGTTGCCCGCGAGCTGGACCGGCATGGTGCCGCGCGAGCGCCCCATGCCGAACTCCGAATAGGCCTTGGCACCGCCATCGAGGATGAAGGGGATCGCCGCGAAGGACAGCACGTTGTTGATCACGGTCGGCTTGCCGAACAGGCCCTTGTGCGCCGGCAGCGGTGGCTTGGCGCGGACGATGCCGCGGCGGCCTTCCAGGCTCTCCAAAAGCGAAGTTTCCTCGCCGCAGACATAGGCGCCGGCGCCGACCCGGACCTCCAGATCGAAGCTGTGCGAGCTGCCACCGAGGAACCCGGCGCGCCGCGCCGACTGGATCGCTGCGTTCATCGCCGCGACGGCATGGGGATATTCCGAGCGGATGTAGATGTAGCCCTTGCTGGCGCCAACCGCGACGGCCGCGATCGTCATGCCCTCGATCACCACGAAGGGATCGCCCTCCATGATCATGCGGTCGGCAAAGGTGCCGCTGTCGCCTTCGTCGGCGTTGCAGACGATGTATTTGCGGTCGGCGCTGGTCTGCGCCACGGTCTTCCACTTGATGCCGGTCGGGAAGCCGGCGCCGCCACGGCCGCGCAGCCCGGAAGCGGTGACATCCGCCAGGATGCCGTCGGAACCGAGCTTCAATGCCCGCTCGAGGCCCTTATAGCCCTGATGGGCGCGGTAATCCTCGATCGAGCGCGGATCGACCACGCCGCAGCGGGCGAAGGTCAGGCGGACCTGCCGCTTGAGCCACGGAATCTGCTCGGCAATGCCCAGCCGCAGGGGGTGGGGGCCGTCCGTGACCATGGCGTCGAGCACGGCGGCCGCGTCGGCCTGGGTTATCGGGCCGAAGGCGACACGTCCTTGTGGTGTCGCGACTTCGGCCATCGGCTCCAGCCAGTACAGGCCGCGCGAGCCCGTCCGAACGATATCGACGGCAATGCCGCGGCTCGCAGCCGCCTGCTCCAGAGCGAGGGCTACGTCATCGGCGCCGACCGCGACCGCGCCGGCGTCGCGGGGCACGAAAATCCGCAAATTCATCGCTGCGCCTCCGCCACCAGCGCGTCGATACGCGCTTCGTCCAACCGCCCCACCACGCGGCCGTCCAGCATCGCCGACGGCGCGGTCGCGCACAGGCCGAGGCAATAGATCGGCTCCAGGGTCACCCGGTTGTCCGGCGTGGTATTTCCAATTCCAATGCCGAGCTTGGCTTCCGCGCGCGCCGCCAGCGCGTCGCCGCCGGCGGCCTGGCAGGCCTCGGCGCGGCACAGCTTCAGCACATGCCTGCCGGCCGGTTCGCGGCGGAAATCATGGTAGAAGGTAAACACTCCATGAACTTCGGCGCGCGACAAATTCAACGCGGATGCGATCATGGGAATGGCAGGCTCAGGAACGTGGCCGAAGGCTTCCTGCAGGGCATGCAGGATCACCAGCGTGGCGCCTTCAAGATGGGTGTGCTCGGCGATGATGTCGGCGCCGCGCGCCGCATCCCATGGTTCGTAAACGGGCGTCATTGGTGCCTTCGCTGAACGTCAAGCCAAGCACGAATGAAAGTTGGAATAGCTCCAGAAATCAATAAAGCAGTCCCGTGCTGCGATACTGAAACGCGATTAATAGGCGTATGAAATTGGACGATACGAAAATAGAATGACCGGTGACAACAAGGCGTCCGCGCGCATCGGACGCGCCTGTTTTGCATGTTTGTCGGGCGTGGACCGTGATATTCGTTGCTGTGGAATGGTGAGGCGTTTTCGTGATCGACAAGCTTGAACTCCTGCTCGCGCTGGCAAAAGAGCGGCATTTCGGACGGGCCGCGGAAGCCTGCGGCGTCACCCAGCCGACGATGTCGACGAGCCTCAAGCAGCTCGAGGAAATCCTCGGCGTCATGCTGGTCCAGCGCGGTTCGCGGTTTCAGGGCTTTACGCCGGAGGGCGAGCGCACGCTCGACTGGGCGCGCCGCATCGTCGGCGACGCGCGTGCCATGAAGCAGGAGATCAACAGCCTCAGGGACAAGCTGTCGGGCGAGATCCGGATTGCGGCGATCCCCACCGTGCTCGGCATGGTGGCGTCGCTGACCACGCCGTTTCGCGCGCGCTATCCCGACGTGCGCTTTCGCATCCAGTCCTGCACGTCTTCCGATGTGTTGGGCCTGCTGGAAAATCTCGAGGTCGATGCCGGCCTGACCTATATCGAAAACGAACCGATCGGCAGGGTCCGCACCATTCCGCTCTATAACGAGAGCTACCGGCTGCTGACGGCGCCCGACGCCATGTTCGGCGATCGCGATGTCGTCACCTGGAAGGAAGTAGGGCAGGTGCCGCTGTGCCTGCTGACGCCGGACATGCAGAACCGGCGGATCATCGACCGCGCGCTGCGCTCGGTCGGGGCCGAAGCAACGCCGACGCTCACATCAAACTCGCTGCTCGTTCTCTACACCCATGTGAAAACCGGGCGCTGGGCCAGCGTGATGCCGGCAAAGCTTGCCGAAACGCTCGGGCTGGCGGATACCGTGCGCAGCATTCCGATCGTCGATCCCGAGGTCAACTACAGCATCGGCCTGGTCGTTCCGCAGCGCGATCCGATGACGCCGCTGATCGCGGCCCTGGTGAAGATCGCGCGCGAAGTCGCGCCGACGCTGGAGAGCTAGAGCGCCCTGGAGACAACTGCCTGACAGTCGTGTGATGAAAATCGGTGCGGTTTTCTCGCCACGCCTTGTTCCCGGTTCATCCAAGGCCACGACTACAGATAGATGGACACAATGAACACAACAACGTTATAGTTGGCTGTAGTGCAATGACTTGGTCGCTCCCTCTCGCTCGAGGGAATCGCCAAAATTTTGCTGACGCCAACTTCATTGGCGCCTCGCCGCAATTGGCGGCAATTGTCAGCGCGTCCGGCCTGCAGCGCCGGAAGGCGAGAAATGCGCAAGAGTGCCCGTCAGCTCGGGCCTCCGGAATCCCGGTTCAATGCCAGATTTGGTCCAACCAAGGGAGAGACGCCATGGCCATCCAGATCGGAAGTAAGTACCAGCATCTTGTCGATGGTTCGATCTGCCAGTGCTGCGATCCGCAGCTCCGCAATTTGACGCTGCGGATGAACGCGGACCTCTCCCGGCGCGGAGTTCTTCTCGGTGCCGGCGCGGCCATCGCGGGCCTCGGCTTGAACGGATTTTCGACGCGGGCGCTGGCTCAGAATGCGCAGCCGAAGGGCGTGCTGTTCGAGAATGTCCGTATCTTCGATGGCGTCGCCGACAAGGTTTCCGCGCCGATGAATGTGCTGGCTGTCGGCAATCTGATCAAGTCGATCTCGGCGGCCCCGATTTCCACACCGCCCGACGTCTCGCTGACGAGGATCCAGGGCGCCGGTCGCACACTGATGCCGGGTCTGATCGACGCGCACACGCACATCATGTTTGCGACCGTGCCTCAATTGGTCGTGTTGACGTCTGACATCGGCTTCGTCAACGTCGCCGCAGTGAAGGCGGCCAACGACATGCTGCTTCGCGGATTCACATCCATTCGCGACATGGGCGGTCCGGCTTTCGGACTGAAGCGCGGGATCGATTCAGGATTGGTGACCGGGCCTCGTATCTGGCCCTCGGGCGCTTTCATTTCACAAACGGGCGGTCATGGCGACTTCAGGTTGCCCAACGATTTTCCGGCGCGGCCGGGAGATTACACGTTCAGCGAACGCGTCGGCGGAGCGGCAATCGCCGACGACTCGGACACGGTTCGCAAGCGCGCCCGCGAACAACTGACGCTGGGCGCTTCCCAAATCAAGCTGATGGCCGGCGGCGGCGTGTCCTCGGTCTACGACCCTCTGGACGTCACGCAATATACCGTGCCGGAATTGCGCGCCGCAGTCGAGGCCGCCGAGAACTGGGGAACCTACGCGGCGGTGCACGCATATACGCCGCGCGCGGTACGCCAGGCGATCGAGGCCGGCGTCAGGTGTATCGACCATGGCCAACTGCTCGATGAGCCGACGGTCGCACTGATGGCGGAGAAGGGCGTCTGGTGGAGCCTGCAGCCGTTTCTGGATGACGAGGACGTCACTCCATTTCCAGAAGGCTCAACCAATCGCAAGAAACAGCTGCAAATGACGTCCGGCACTGACAACGCCTACAAATTGGCCAGGCAATATAAAATGAAGACAGCCTGGGGTTCCGACACTCTCTTCGACGCAAAGGTCACGGCTCGGCAAGGCGCTCAGCTGACGAAGCTGGCCCGCTGGTATGCTCCTGCCGAAATCCTCAAGTTGGCGACTTCGAACAATGCGGAACTGCTCGCGTTGTCCGGCTTGCGCAGCCCGTATGAAGGCAAGCTCGGCGTCGTTCAGGAGGGTGCACTCGCCGACCTGTTGCTCGTTGACGGCGACCCGATCGCGAATATCAAATTGATCGAAAATCCGGTCCAGAGCTTCCTCGTCATCATGAAAGACGGAGTGATCTACAAGAATACGGTGGCCTGACACGCGAGAGCATCGTGAAGTCGACGCCAGTATTCTATTCCATGTCCTAGGCGGCCGCCGATATCCTCGCCGTGGCCTTGCGCGCGTCGCGCGGGAGCGACACGCAGACGACGGTCCCGGCGCCGAGTTTCGAGCGCAGCCGCATCGATCCGCCATGCAGATTGGTCAGGGACCGCGCGATCGCCAGCCCCAGTCCCGAGCCGTGATAGGTCTTGGTGAGCTGGCTCTCGACCTGCTCGAACGGCCGGCCGAGCCGCGCCAGCGATTGCGGCGCGATGCCGATGCCGGTGTCGGCGATCAGCAGCATAATGGAATGGTCGCGCACGCGGCTGCGGACCACCACCTTGCCGCCCTCGGGGGTGAATTTGACGGCATTCGACAACAGGTTGACGATGATCTGCTTGATCGCGCGGCGATCGGCCACCACCGGAATGGTGCCTTCGATATCGGCATTCAACAGCAGATTCTTGTCGTCGGCGCGGCCGGACACCACGCGCAGCGACTCCGCCAGCGTCTTCGACAGATCGAGCTGCTCCATGTCGAGTTTCATCCGGCCGGCCTCGATCTTCGACATGTCGAGGATGTCGTTGATGACCTCGAGCAGATAGTGACCGCTCGTCAGGATGTCGTGGCAATATTCCTGGTATTTCTCCGAGCCGAGCGTGCCGAACATGCCGCTTCCCATGATCTCGGAGAATCCGATGATGGCATTGAGCGGGGTGCGCAGTTCGTGGCTCATATTGGCGAGGAATTTGGATTTGGTCTGGTTGGCTTCCTCGGCGCGGGTCTTTTCCCTGGAATATTTCTCGGCGAGGTCGGCGAGTTCGCCCGCCTGCCGTTCCAGCTCGGACTGCGAACGTTTCAGGTCGATCACCGTGGCGCGCAGGCGAAGGTCGTTGTCGACCAGTTTCTGCTCGTGCTCCTTGATGCGGGTGATGTCGGTGCCGACCGAGACGTAGCCGCCGTCCTTGGTGCGGCGTTCGCTGATATGCAGCCAGCTGCCGTCCTCGAGCTGCGCCTCGAAGGTCCGGGCGCCCGGCGTCTGGGCGGCGTCGTGCAGCCGGGTGCGGACCTCCGGCATGCTGCCGACCTCGATCACGGTTTCATAGGAGGTGCCCGGGGTGACCGCCGAATCCGGCAGCTTGTGCAGGCGCTGGAAGTGCGAATTGCAGAGCACCAGGCGGTCGCTGGCATCCCACAGCACGAAGGCTTCGGGAATGGTCTCGATCGCGTCGCGCAGTCTCACGTCGGCTTCCACCGTCTTCTCGGCGAGGCTCTTCTGCTCGGTGATGTCGACGGCGATGCCGATCAAATGCAGGCCGGAATCGGCAGCGCCCTGGCCGAGTTCGCAGCGGACCCGCAGCCAGATCCAGTGACCGTCGGTGTGCTGCATGCGGAAGGTCTGGTCGATGTGACTGAGTTTCGAGGAAATCAGCTGATCGGCGATCGCAAACAGGTCGATGTCGTCGGATTTCACCAGCGCGTTGACTTCGCCGAAGGTCAGAAGATCGCTGCGGGTGTCGAGGCCGAGCATCGTGAACATCGATTGCGACCAGAAGATCCTGCCGCGCGACAGGTCCCAATCCCACAGTCCGCAGCGCCCGCGGTTGAGCGCAGTATCGATGCGGCCGCGCACGGCGTCGTTGATGAGGTCGCCTTCGCGGGCGCGGGTCGATTGCCAGTGGAAGGCAAAGCCGAGGATCAGCACGACGAAGCCCGTCGTCGCCGACAGCGTCACCGACAGCGCCGCGTCCGACTGCCAGAGCGAATCGACCCTTTCCTGGATGATGATGACCTGACCCGGCAGCGCCCTGACGATGTGCGCGACCGCCAGTGCGCTGCTGCCGCTCGGCAGGGTGATGTCGCTGACGCCGGGTTGCTGCCCGGGCGTGGTCAGCGGCAGCGCCGCGCTGATCACGTCGAGGATGCGGCTGGTATCGCCGATCCCGGCATCGATCGGCACGCGGGCGAGGACGCGCTGGTCGGCGCCGACCACGATGACGTGCCGGCCGGCCGCGTTGCCCCACGACGGAGTAAGGCCGGGCAGCAGCAGTTGCAGGCGCTCGAATGGTGTATTCCGATCCTGCCGCGCCGAAGCGATGCGGTCGAGACGTTCGGCAAGCACATCGGCGAGCGCGGCGAGGTCGCGCTTGATCGATGCGCGTTTTTGCCGGTTTTGATCGACCACCTGCACGAAGGCGCCCAGGCAGATCGTGATCAGAAACGCAATGATCAGGATTGGCACCGCGCGGCGCAGCGCCGGCTCCGCTATCAACAGCCGGTGGTAGGCCGGTTTTGCGATCGACTGCGCCAATCCCTTGATCGAATCGGATTGCACGCATGCGCTCGCCGCGTGTGCACGCGCCATGCCTTAGCCCCCTCGGAAACTTTCTCGCACCTGTCTCGGAAGGGCCCCAGTCCCGTTCCGAATCAAGGAGATTTGAATCCAGTTTTCGCGGGCTGTCGAGAGTCAACGATTCGTTAATTCAAATAAATCTTGTCCAAGGGAGAATCGCGCCTCGAAATGCCCGCAAAAATACCTGCAAGACGAGTCCGAAACGGGAACGCGCCGTCGGAATTGAGATCACGCGTTCGGCGGCTCGGCGTGACTGATGACGCGCTTCACGGTCGGAAACGCGCGGCGCAGCGCGCGCTCGATCTCGTCGACGTTCTCGTGGACCCTGGTCACGCTCATGGACGGCGCGGCGCGGCAATGGAAGTTAACGATTTCCCCGGCGTCGGTATCGCGCACCCGAACGCTGTGGATGTCGTGTATCGCGGTGTCGGCGGCGAAACGCGACAGCGCGTTCTTGATGGCTTCGACGCGGTCGGCCGCGGCATCGGTGCCCTGCGGCAATTCCGGTTCCAGCGGCTCGATGTGGGTGTCGACCTCGACGTCCTCGCCGAACTCGTCGCGGATGTTCCGCTCCAGTTCCTGGGCGATGTCGTGGGCGGCGGTGAGCGCCATCTCGCCGTCCACTTCGAGGTCGATGCTGACGGTGAGCCTGTCGCCGAGATCGTGCACGGTGACGTGGTGGATGGCGAGACCGGAATTGCGCGCGATCACCATGATGCGTTCGCGCACGCTCTCATTGTCGCGTGCGACCGGCACGGCGGTGAACGTCAGGTCGGCATCGTCGAGCGCTTTGGCGACCGACGCCTGCGCCTTTCGCTTGATCTCCTCGACGCGGTCGATCGGAAAGGTGCGCGGCACCTCGACGATGGCGTCGATGAAATGCGTCGACCCGACCATCCGCACCCGTAACCGCTCGACATCGATCACGCCCGGCACCGAGCGGATGGCGGCGGTGGCTTTCTCCGATGCGCCCTCGGGCGCGCGATCGACCAGGGTTTCCACGGTGGAACGCGCCATCCGCAGCCCCAGCAGCGCGATCATGACCGCCACCCCGATGGCGGCGGCGGCGTCGCCCCAGGCGTAGCCCAATGCCGAGAGCCCAAGCCCCGCAATGACGGCGATCGAGCCGAGCACATCGGATGCGAAATGCAGCGCGTCGGCAGCCAAAGCCTGGCTCTTGGTCTCATGCGCCGTGCGATGCAGAGCGCGGGCACGCCAGAAATTCACCGCGATATCGACCAGCAGGACGATGAAGGGGATGGCCGAAATGGTCGGCGGCGGAGCGCCTTCGCGGAGACGGCTCCAGGATTCGACCAGAATACCGCCCGCCAGCACATAGAGCAGCGCGATGACTCCCAGCGCAGAAACGCTTTCGAGCTTGCCGTGGCCGTAATGGTGTTCCTCGTCGGCGGGCCGGTCGGAAACCCGCACCACCATCCAGGTGATGACGGTGGCGATCACGTCGACCGAGGAGTGCAACGCCTCCGAGATCAAGGCGAGGCTGCCAATGGCGATGCCGACCGCGAACTTGGCCGCGGCCATGCCGGCGCTGGCGAAGATCGAGATCGCCGCAACGCGGGATTTGACGGTGTGGGCGGGTTCGTTCATGGGCTGCGGTTTAGCAGCCGGACTTGCAACATTAAAGCGCCGATCGGCGGCGCAGCGCACGCCATTGGGGACATTCAACTGTTGCGAATTGTTCCGATTAAAAGCGAGATTCGGCATCCCCGAAGATGCCGAAGACCGAGGACGCCGGTTATTGCGCCTTCAAAAGGCCTCTGAGCCCCGCGCGTTCCACGGCCTCCGCGAGCAGCCCGCCGGTCTGCACCTCTTCGACGAAGCGGCGTAGATATTCGAGTGCCGCCTCGCGACCCCTGGGGATCGCGATGGCGATATGTTCCACGCCCCATCTTCCATCCAGCACGCGCGCGCCGGGCATCTGGTCGGACATCTGAAACAAGGTCGGCTTGTTGGTCGCGAACAGGTCGAACTCATGGCGTTCGAGCATTTCAACGGCATGCCCCGAGTTCCGCGCCGGCGTCACCACCGCGTTCGGCAGCAGGCTCGGAATCGTGCGTTGCGACGTGCTGCCCTGGGTGACGCCGATTCGCAGGCCGGGCCTGTCGACATCCGACATCGTCGCGATCGGTGAGGCGGCGGGGACGAGATATCCGAGTTCAAGCGAGATCAGCGTCTGGCTGAAGTCGACGTCGACCGCGCGCGCCGGTGTCGCGTTGCTGATCGTGAAATCGACGTCTCCGGCTTTCATGGCGGCGAGCACTTCCGCAATTCGCTGATAGTCCCGCTGCGCGAAGGGCACGCCGAGCCGTCTTGCGAACTCACGGCCGAGGTCGATGCTCAGGCCATGGATCTCACCGGTCGCAGCATCTCTCGTCATGGACAGCGGACTGCCGGCAAAGGCGCCGACGCGCAATCTGCCCGTGGGCGCCAGCACCTTGCTCGCGTCGAAGCCCGGCCGGCCGCTCAAGGGTAGCCCGCGCCGGGAATTTCGACGTCGAGCGCGTCGATGCGGGCCGATGATTTGCCCCGCCGCAGTTCTTCGTATGACGTTGCCGCGCTCAGACAAAACAGCGTCCGCCGCTCCAGGCCGCCGAGCGCGCAGGCAATGGCGCGACGGCCCGGTACTTCGACGCGCTGCGACTCGCGCCCGTCGCGGTTCAGGCGAATGAACGCGTCTTCGTCGAAGGCGGCGACCCACACAGCTCCCTCATGATCGAGGCAAATGCCGTCGGGAGATTTCATGCTTCCGAATCGGCGACGAAAATTCAGGCCGCCATCGGGCGCGATGTCATACTCGGCCAGGCATCCGCCGTCCATCTCGGCGACCACCAGCCGGCTGTTGTCGGCCGAGACCGCAATGCCATTGGGAAACCGCAATCCGTCGGCGACGATTCGGGTCGCGCCGTCAGGCGTCACCAGGATGATGCGGCCGACCGGGCCCCGATCGGCCGGCGGCGGCAAATCGAAACCGAGATCTCCGACATAGGCGCCGCCCAAGCCGTCGACGATCATGTCGTCGATGGTGCCCGCCGCTATTCCGGACAGGTCCGCGTACGGCGAAAGCTGGCCGTCCGCGTAGCTCATCAGGCGCTTGCTGAACATCGTCAGCACGACGAGCCTTCCGTCGGGCAGGAAACCTAGTCCGCAGGGCGTGTCGCCCTCGATCTTCGCGTGCTGTTTGCATCCGCCGCAGGGGCCGAGGCTCAGCAACGTCCGGTTCATGCAGTCGACGAACCAAAGCCGCCCCGAACGCCAGCGTGGTCCCTCGAAGTAGCGGCCCCCGTCGAGCAATCGATCCAGCTTGATCTCTGTCATCACAAGGGTCGTTTGTCTGGGAATATTGACTGGGCTGTCGCCGGCCGCCGTTCGCAACATACACCGCTACAGCGTCACCACGATCTTGCCGAGATGCTTGTTGGCTTCCATGTGCTCGAACGCCTTGCCGATATCGTCGAAGGCAAACACCTTGTCGATCGGCAGTTGCAGCTTGCGCGATTCGACCGCACCCCAGATGTCCTTGCGGACCTCGTCGAAAATCTCGCGGATTTCCTCGATGGTGCGGGTGCGGAAGGTGACGCCGATATAATGGATGCGGCGCGCGGCGTGCAGGTCGAAATTGAAATCGCCATGGGTGCCGCCGAGCCGGCCGACATTGACGATACGGCCTTTTATCCTGGTGGCCTTGAGATTCTGGTTCGCGACGCCGCCGGAGATCTGGTCGACGATCAGATCGACGCCTTCGCCTCCGGTCGCTTTCAGAACCTCATCGACCCAGCCGGGATCGGACGAATCCACCGCGAGATCGGCGCCGAATTCCTTCAGGCGGCCGCGCCGCATCGGGTCGGTCGAGGATCCGACCACGAGCCTGGCGCCCTTGAATTTTGCGATCTGCATCGCCATCAGGCCGACGCCGGAACTCGCGCCCTGGATCAGGACCGACTGGCCCGGCTGCAGCGCGCCGTTGGTGACGACGGCATTGTGCATGGTCGCCAGCGCGACGGGGAGGGTGGCTGCTTCCTCGAAGTTCATGTTCGAAGGCGTGCGAAACAGCCGGCCGTGGTCGGCCAGCGTATATTCCGCGAATGCCGCACCTCCGGAGCCCATGATCTTGTCGCCGACCTTGACGCCCTTGGCGTCGGGGCCGAGCTCGGCGACTTCGCCCGCCCATTCCATGCCGAGCACGGTTCCGACGCCGCCGGCGCTGCCATGGACATGACCCTTGGTCATGCCGAGGTCGGCGCGGTTGAGGCCGCAGGCGCTCACTTTAACCAGCACCTGGGTGCCCTTGGGCACGGGTTTTGCCACGTCGGCGATGGTGGCGCCGTTGGCGCCGTAGACATATGCCTTCATGAATTCATTCCCGGTTGATGAGCAAGGGCGCTGGCGAGGAGGCGAAGCCGCTTATTCGGCGGCTTCCCGACGGCCGCCGGACATCATGCCTTCGAGCCGGCTTCGAATGATGGTTTCGGCCTCGCGCATGATGCGCGACACCAGTTCGGCACAGGAGGGGATATCGTGGATCAATCCCTGCACCTGGCCTGCGGACCAGATGCCTTCGTCGGCGTCGCCGGTGGCGTAAACCATCTTGCCGCGCGCGCCGGCCACGAGCTCGCGGACATCCTCGAATTTCGCGCCTTCCTTCTCCATCGCGACGACCTTGCTGCTGACGGCGTTCCTGGCGACGCGCGAGGTGTTGCGCATGGTGCGGAAGATCAGTTCGGTCTCGCGCTCGTCATTGGCGACGATGCGCTCCTTCACGAGCTGATGGATCGGGCTCTCCTTGGTGCACATGAAGCGCGTGCCCATGTTGATGCCCTCGGCCCCGAGCGCCAATGCTGCGACGAGGCCCCGGCCGTCGCCGAACCCGCCCGAAGCGATCATCGGGATCTTCACCTTGTCGGCGGCGGCCGGGATCAGGATCAGGCCGGGGGTATCGTCCTCGCCGGGATGGCCGGCGCACTCGAAACCGTCGATCGAGATCGCGTCGACCCCCATGCGCTCCGCCGACAGCGCGTGGCGGACGCTGGTGCATTTGTGCACGATGATGACGCCGTGCTTCTTGAATTCGGTGACGTGTTCCTGCGGCTTGTTGCCGGCGGTCTCGACGATCTTGATGCCGCTCTCGATGATGGCCTGGCGGTATTCCGCGTAGGGCGGCGGATTGATCGAGGGCAGGATGGTGAGGTTGACGCCGAACGGCTTGTCGGTCAGGCCGCGGCAGCGCGCGATTTCCTTCGTCAGATCCTCCGGCGTCGGCTGGGTCAGCGCGGTGATGAAGCCGAGCGCGCCGGCGTTGGCAACGGCGGCAACCAGTTCGGCCCGGCCGACCCATTGCATGCCGCCCTGCACGATCGGGTGTTCGACGCCGACCAGTTCGGTAAATCGTGTTTTGAGCATTTTTGGCCCTCTGTTCCCCCGGTGCGAACGATGCGCGCACCTCGTTTATGTGATTTCGAGGGACAGGATGCCGTCAGCCCCCGCAAATGTCCACGGGGGCCGAAGCGGGCCAGGGCAGCGCGATCATGCAAAAATCGGGATTTTTGTTTCCGTGGGGCGGACAATTCCCTCATGCAGCCCGGCAATCTTTGCGCGCAGTGAAACCAGCATCGTCAGCCGATCGCGCCGGCGCCGTGGATGCAGATTTTCATGGATGCATCGAGCGTGAGAGAAAATTCGGCTCAAGCAACCCGCCGGCCTCGAGCGACAGCTCAAAGGCGCAGATGATCGGAGAGGGCGCACCTGCCTCTCAGGCGACGGATCGCGCCGCGGCGGTGGCCTCGTCATCGAATGCGCTCGAAATGTCGCGCATGCTGATGACACCGATCAGGCTGTAATTGTCGATCACCGGCAGATGGCGGATGTGGTTCCGGTTCATCAAGTGACGAACATGTTCGAGCGTGTCGACCGACTTGCAGGAAACCAGTTGCTGCACGGAGATCAATTGCGAGACCTTGAGGTTGACACCGGCGGCGCCATGCTCGGCGATGGCGCGGACGACATCGCGTTCGGTGAACATGCCGACCGCGGTATTGCCTTCCGTCCGCACGACATCCTTGACCACGAGCGCGCTGATGTTGCTGGCGCGCATCAATTGAGCGGCAATGCCGACGGTTTCATTCATTCGCACCGTCGCAACGCGAGCAGTTTTCTTGCGCAGGATGTCTCCGACTTGCATCGCAACCTCCATCAGATGAGCAGGGGCGTTATCGTGTCGATCAGATTGGTATACATTATGCCAATTGTCAATTTGATCGCGCGACAAATGTGGAGATGTCGAAATCAAAGAAATAGGCAGCAATATTGACCTTTCGACGATTCGAGATCGCTTCGCAACGACGTGCTTGTGGACATCGCAGGCGAGTGAAACGCCCCGTGGTATGCCTGTGCCTCGACCTTCTCCGGGCAAAGAAAAAGGCGCACCGAGGTGCGCCTTTTGCCGTCGTCGGGAAGGTGATCGTCTGACGCCCGTGGCGGACGCTTTGCCTCGAGCAGGCCGTCATTCCGCCGGGTGGGCGTGTCCGACCGCGCTCTTGTTTTCCGAGGCGCTGATCGAGATCCGCATCGGCCGGACCACGAACAGCGCCATCGCCACCACGATGAAATTCATGATCGCGGCAACGAAGAACACAGCATGCCAGTTGCCGGTATGCGACTTCAGGATGTTGGCCAGCGGAACGACGAAGGCCGACAGCCCCTTGGCGGTGTAGAGCAGGCTGGTGTTCGTGGTTGCGTATTTCGGACCGAACATGTCGGTGCAGGTCGAGGGGAAGAGGCTGAAGATCTCGCCCCAGGTAAAGAAGATCAGGGCTGCACAGATCACGAAGGTCCACGGCGTCGTTCCCGCGGTTCCGAGCAGCCAGTAGGCCACACCTCCCGCGCTGAAGGCGATCGCCATGGTGTATTCGCGGCCGATCTGGTCCGACACCCAGCCGAAGAACGGACGTGCACCGCCATTAGCCAGATTGTCGATGATGCCAGCAACGATCAGCGTGGACGCGCCGAATAGAATCACGGTCTGGGCAACGCCATAGTCCTTGGCGATCAGCGCGATCTGCGCCGCCACCATCAAGCCGCTGGCGGATACCAGCACGAACATGACGTAGAGCAGCCAGAACACCGGTGATGAAAGCATCTGGCCCGGCGTGCTTGAGGTGCTCGATTGCAGGACCTTGACGGCAGACCCGGTCGGAACCTCACCCGGCAGCGGCGGGCGAAGCACCCATGCCAGCACGAAGATGACGGCGCCCTGACCGATTGCGAACCAGTAGAAGGTATCCGCATATCCGATCGAGGCGATCATGTGCTGAATGGGAATAACGGTGACGGCAGCGCCGGCGCCAAATCCCGCCGCCGTCAGACCAACGGCGAGACCGCGGCGATCGGGAAACCATTTCACGGCATTGCCGACACATGTTGCATAGATGCCCCCGGCCCCGATGCCCGATACGACGGCACCGAGATAGAGCATCTCCAGCGACGAGGCCTTGGCGTTGATGAGCCAGCCGAGTGCGACGAAAATGCCGCCGGCGGCGACCATCAGCTTGGGGCCGCGCTGACCGAGCGAGTCGACGATCCAACCTTCGAGCGGGGTGAGCCAGGTTTCCAGCGCGACGAAAATGCTGAATGCGACCTGGATGCCGGCGACGTCCCAGGAATTTGCCTTCGCCATCGGGCCGACGAAATAAGTCCAGCCGTACTGGAGATTGGCGATCATCGCCATGCAGACGACGCCAATGATGAGTTGCATCCAGCGAAAGCTGTTGGACGGTGCCTGAGTTGGCGCAGTTGCTGCGTTAGTCATTGTTTCCTCCGAATGCGCACTTTTTTGAACTGACCCTGAAAGTCCGTCAGCGCTTCACACCAAAGTCTGGTATATTATATTCCAATGTGCAAGTTCGAATTTAGTCTAGGCCGCAGCGCTGCCTTTTTCGCAAGCGGAAATCTGGGGCCAGCATTGCGGTTCCCGCGATTAGACCGACGGCCGCAAAAAAAACGCTCATCCCCCTGCGGGGGTGAGCGCGCTGTATTTCGTTTTGTGCGTTGCGGCCTAGGGGGGCGTTGTTGCGCAATAGCCTTCAAGGCACGGCTTTGCCGACCACTGACCGTCGCCAGGGTTTGAGCACGACGAGCGCGAGCAGCGAAGCCAGGATGTTCGCGCCTGCAGCAATCATGAAAACCCGGTCCCACGAACCGGATGACTGCTGCATATAGTTCGCAACGGGCACCAGCAGGGCCGCGGTGCCTTTCGCCGTATAGAGCAGACCGGCATTGGTGGTCGCGAATTTCGAGCCGAATGTATCGGTGCAGGTCGACGGGAAGAGCGAGTAGATCTCGCCCCAGGCAAAGAACACCAGCCCTGATAGCACCACGAACCAGACCGGATCGTTTCCGAACGTGTAGAGCGCCCAGATGCCCAGGCCCTCAAGGCCGAAGGCGATGAACATGGTGTTCTCGCGGCCGATCTTGTCGGACACCCAGCCGAAGAACGGCCGGGTCAAACCGTTCAGGATGCGATCGATCGTTGCGGCAAAGGTAACGGCGGTCATAGTCATCCCGATGAGCGTGACTGGAATGTTGTCGATCTTCCAGTCGACCGCGATCGGCTTGAGATTGGCGGTGATCATCAGGCCGCCGGCGCCGACGATCACGAACATGAAATACATCAGCCAGAAGATCGGACTGCGGATCACCTCCGTCGGTTCGTAATCGCGCCGGGTCTGGATCACGTTGGCATTGTTCACCGCGGCGGGCACCTGTCCTGCCTTGGGTGCAAAAAGGAAGAATGCGAGCACGACGATGATGATGCCTTGTCCGAGGCCAAAATAAAGAAACGTGCTCTGGAAGCCGGAATCCTTGATCATGGCCTGGATCGGCGCAACCGTCAGCGCCGATCCTGCGCCGAAGCCCGCTGCCGTGATACCGGCCGCAAGGCCGCGCTTGTCAGGAAACCATTTGAGCGCGTTGCCGACGCAGGTGCCATATACGCCGCCGGCGCCGATGCCCGCGACGATCATGCCGAGGTAGTAGCCGTTGAGCGTGGTTGCCTCGGCGTTGATGGCCCAACCGATGGCGCAGAGGATGCCGCCGATCAGGACCACCACGCGTGGACCGTATTTGTCGACGAACCAGCCTTCGATCGGCACCAGCCAGGTTTCGAACAGGACAAACAGGGTGAAGGCCAGCTGGATCGATGCGCGATCCCATCCGAATTTTTTCTGGATGTCGGGGACGAAGAAAGTCCATCCGTATTGGTAATTGGCGATCATCACCATGGCGGCGACGCCGATGGCCAGTTGTGTCCAGCGATAGGCATCGCTGACTCGGGCGGCGGCTGGTGCTGCCCCGTGAACCATGTCGGTCATACGTTTCCCCACGATACGCTTCTCTGAAGTGGCGAGCGCTATCGGGGATCATTCTGGTCTTCGGATTTGCGAGAGTGCAAGTTTCCTTGACGCGTCTGACGTGTTCACTTTGTCGCAGGCAACGTCAAATTGTCGCAGGCATCAACTTGCCGCAGGGCCGTGGAACCTGGACAACAAAAGGCCGCCGGAAACCGACGGCCTTTCAATCATGCGGAGCGAGGATCGCTTGGAAGCGAGCGTGCGCGTCGGATCGCGGCGCCGGAAGACGTCGGCAAAAAAATGGCCCCTGAGATCCGGGGCCATTTCGATGCGGCTCGACCGGACGGTCCGGAACCCCACGCCGCGCGGTCTGACGAAATGGTCAGACGTTGGAGCGGGGAGTGTCGCCGTTGCGGATCGTCATCTCGGCGTAGGCCAGCAGCAGGCGGTCGATCGTCGCGAACAGGCGGCCGAACGGGCTGCTGGCGGGCGCGAACGGGATGGAAGCAGTTCTGGACATTGGATTCCCTTTCCTGGAAGGCGGCCAACCGCCGCCTCATCGTCTGAAAGGGATATTATGTATACCAGATGCCACGGACAACGGATTTGTTTGCATGGCAGCATTTTTGATATTGCATTGCAATATCAGTCGATAGGAATCCCATATCAATAAGAAAAGATTAACGAAAAAGGGCCGCCCGGATGGGCGGCCCTCGAATTTTGCCAGAAGGAGGGCTTATTCCGCCGCCTGCTTGCGCGGCGGGTCGAGCGCGCCGGAGTCATGGATTTCCGCGACCTGATGGTCGCTGAAGCCCAGTACCTGGCGCAGGATCTCGTCGGTGTGCTCGCCCAGCAGCGGCGAACGCAACACGTCGGACGGGCTGTCCGACAGCTTGATCGGATTGCCGACCGACAGGTATTTGCCGCGGATGGGATGATCGACCTCGACCACCGTCCCGGTGGCACGCAGCGACTGGTCTTCCGCCAGTTCCTTCATGGACAGGATCGGGCCGCAGGGAATGTCGTCCTTGTTGAGGATCTCCATCGCCTCGAACTTGGTCTTGGTCATGGTCCATTGCTCGATGCGCGCGAAGATCTCGTTCAGGCGCGACAGCCGGGCAGGCGGCTTGGCGTAATCGGGATGGGTCTTCCAGCCGGGCTCGCCGATCACGTCGCAGATCTTCTCCCAAACCGGCGCCTGGGTAATGAAGTAGATGTAGGCATTGGGATCGGTCTCCCAGCCCTTGCACTTGAGGATGCGGCCGGGCTGGCCGCCGCCGGAATCATTGCCGGCGCGCGGCACGGCGTCGCCGAATGGGATCCCTTCGCCGTACTGGCTGTATTCCTTGAGCGGGCCATGGGCGAGCCGCTGCTGATCGCGCAGCTTGACGCGGGCCAGATTGAGCACGCCGTCCTGCATCGCGGCGGTGACCTTCTGGCCGCGTCCGGTCTGGGTGCGCTGGTAGAGCGCTGTGACGATGCCGAGCGCCAGATGCAGGCCGGTGCCGCTGTCGCCGATCTGCGCGCCGGTGACCAGCGGCAGTCCGTCACGGAAGCCCGTGGTCGATGCGGCGCCGCCGGTGCATTGCGCGACGTTTTCATAGACCTTGCAGTCTTCGTAGGGGCCGGGGCCGAAACCCTTGATCGACGCCACGATCATCTTCGGATTGATGCTCTGGATCTTTTCCCAGGGAAATCCCATGCGGTCGAGCACGCCGGGCCCGAAATTCTCCACCAGCACGTCGCAGGTCTTGATCAACTCGGTGAGGACTTCCTTGCCTTTCGGATTCTTGGTGTCGAGCGTGATCGAGCGCTTGTTGTGGTTGAGCATGGTGAAATACAGGCTGTCGACATTGGGAATGTCCTGCAGCTGACCGCGCGTGATGTCGCCGACGCCGGGGCGCTCGACCTTGATCACGTCGGCGCCGAACCACGCCAGCAATTGGGTGCAGGTCGGTCCCGACTGGACGTGGGTGAAATCGAGAATGCGAACGCCGTTCAGCGCCTTGGTCATCGTGTTGCTCCGTCTCGTATCTGATCCTGCAAGGGCAGGAGGGAATGGGGGCGGGGCCGTGGCCCCGCTTGTCTGAGGCCGTTATTTCTTCTTCAGCACGCTTTGCGGGTTGAGATTGCCGATGCGGCCGCTCTCGGAGCCGGCCGCCGGGTCGATCACCGCGTTGATCAGCGTCGGCTTGCCCGAATCCATCGCAGCATTGACGGCGCGCTTGAGTTCATCCGGCGAGGTCGCGTTGACGCCGACGCCGCCGAAGGCTTCCATCATCTTGTCGTAGCGCGAGCCCTTCACGAATACCGTCGTCGCCGGATCCGCGCCGGCCGAATTGACGTCGGTGCCGCGATAGATGCCGTTGTTGTTGAAGACGACGATGCAGATCGGCAGGTTGTAGCGGCAGATGGTCTCGACCTCCATGCCGGAGAAGCCAAACGCGCTGTCGCCCTCGACCGCCAGCACCGGCTTGCCGGTTTCGACGGCGGCGGCGATCGCGGTGCCCATGCCGATCCCCATTACGCCCCAGGTGCCGACGTCGAGCCGCTTGCGCGGCTGGTGCATGTCGATGACGCCGCGCGCGAGGTCGAGCGTGTTGGCGCCTTCATTGACCAGGATGGCGTCGGGCCGTTCCTTGATGATGGTGCGCAAGACGCCGAGCGCGCCGTGATAATCCATCGGCGAGTTGTTGTTCATCAGCCGCGGCGCCATCTTGGCGACATTGTCGTCGCGCTTGGTCTTGACCGAATTGAGCCAGTCCGCCGGGGGCGCCGGCCAGTTGCCGCCCATGGCCTCGAGCAGGGCGCCGACGCAGGAGCCGATGTCGCCGACCAGGGGAGCCGCGATTTCGACATTGGAGTCCATTTCCTTGGGCTCGATGTCGATCTGGATGAATTTCTTGGGTTGATCGCCCCAGGTCTTGCCCTTGCCGTGCGACAGCAGCCAGTTGAGGCGCGCGCCGACCAGCATCACGACGTCGGCATCCTTCAGCACGGTCGAACGCGCCGCACCGGCGCACTGCGGATGCAGATCGGGCAGCAGGCCCTTGGCCATGCTCATGGGGAGGAACGGCGCGCCGCTCTTCTCGACGAGGTTCTTGATCGCGTCGTCGGCCTGCGCGTAGGCCGCGCCCTTGCCGAGAATGATCAGCGGGCGTTTTGCGCTTTTCAGCACATCGAGCGCCCGCTTGACCGCGGAGGGCGCCGGGATCTGTGCCGGCGCCGGGTCGATCACCTTGACCAGCGACTTTCTGCCGGCCTCCGCGTTCATCACCTGCCCGAACAGTTTTGCCGGCAGGTCGAGATAGACGCCGCCGGGACGGCCGGAGACGGCGGCGCGGATGGCGCGCGCGAATGCGATGCCGATGTCGGCAGCATGCAGCACGCGGAACGCCGCCTTGCAGAGCGGCTTTGCGACCGCGAGCTGATCCATCTCCTCATAGTCGCCCTGCTGCAGGTCGACGATCTCGCGCTCGGAGGAGCCGGAGACCAGGATCATCGGGAAGCAGTTGGTGGTGGCGTGGGCAAGCGCGGTCAGGCCGTTGAGGAAGCCGGGCGCCGAGACGGTGAGGCAGACTCCGGGCTTCTTGGTCAGGAAACCGGCGATCGCCGCCGCGTAGCCGGCGTTCTGCTCGTGGCGGAACGAAAGCACGCGGATGCCTTCGGCCTGCATCATGCGGCCAAGATCGGTGATCGGGATGCCCGGCACGCCGTAGACGGTGTTGATGCCGTTGAGCTTGAGCGCATCGATGACGAGATGAAAGCCATCCGTCAGTTCCTGCTGGGCGTCGCTCGCCTCGGTCTTGGTCGCGGTGTTCAGCATCGGAATGGTCTCCCTGATCGTTTCTTGGTGAGACGGGTTCGTCGTCTTTGGCCCTTGCCCGAAGGCAAGGGCTGTCATGGGTTAAAACAGTTCCTGCCCGTGGGCTTCCACATAGGCGGCAAGGCCCAGCGTGTGATCGCGCGCGCGCTTCTCCGCGAGCTCGGTGTCGCGCTCCTCGAGCGCCTCGATGATGGCCAGATGCTCGGGCAGCGATACCGCGGTGCGGTCTGTTCGCCCGATGGTCAATTGCCGGTACCCGCGCACATGCAGCAGAATATCGTTGGTCATGTCGACCAGGGTCGGCGACTCGCTGAGCGAGATCAGCGCCTGGTGAAAGGCGATATTGGCCTTCGAATATTCCTCGACGTGATGCTGCGGCAGGCGGTCCTTGCCGAAATTCTTGAAGAAGTCGCGCAGCGCCGAGATGTCCTTCTTGCGTGCGGTGGTCGTGATCAACCGCGCCGCCATGCTCTCGAGCGCGGCCCAGGCCCGGATCATGTCGACGATCTCGGTCTTGGTGCGACGCACGACGATGATGCCGCGGCGCGGCACGGTCTTGACGAAGCCGTCCTGCTCCAGCATCGCGATCGCTTCGCGGATCGGGGTGCGGCTGACGCCGAGGCGCTCCGAAAGGGCGCGCTCGTCGAGCATGACGGGTTCCGGCGTCGTATAGATGTCCATCTTGAGGATGGCTTCCTTCAAGGCTTCATAGGCCTTGTTCTTGAAGCTCGTCTCCGGGGCAATTCGAACGATTGCGATTTCTGCCTCGGCCATGGTGGACTGCGCCTTGGTTTGTTTCCGTGGGTTCACGACTGATCTCCTCCGTGGGAGACGTCTTTGTAGCAGAACAATATCTAAATTATTTTTGGCATACCAAATGCCAGAATGTCAAGTTACCCATGTTTTCAGGGCTTCCAGCTCCGGCTGCGCCTTGACAAGTTCGTTTCTGGCATACCAAATGCCATACCGATGCCATCAGCGGTCGCAATGAACGTTGCGGCGGGCGCGGACCCGCGTTTGCCACCGCCGGGGAATACCGATTGAGCGCGCAGGTCGACGCGGTCTGATGCCGGCTATGTCGCCGCGGTTAAAAATAGACGTCAAGGAGGAAGCCAATGTCGAATTCCAAAGATGCGGTCCGCAAAATCCTCGATTCCGTCAAGGCGGACAAACGCACGAGCCTGACTGCGCCGGAAGGCAAGCTGGTGTGCGACGCCTACGGCATTCCGGTGCCGAAGGAGGGCGTGGCGAAATCGGCGGCGGAGGCGGCCAGGATCGCGACCGACATGGGCTTCCCGGTCGTGATGAAGATCGTCTCGCCGGACATCCTGCACAAGACCGAGGCCGGCGGCGTCATGGTGGGCGTGAAGACCGCCGCCGATGTCGAAAAGAATTATGCGGCCATTCTGGCGAACGCCAAGAAGTACAAGGCCGACGCCAAGATCGACGGCATCCAGGTCCAGCAGATGCTGGCCGGCGGCACCGAGGTCATCATCGGCTCCATCACCGACGGCTCGTTCGGCAAGCTGGTGGCCTTCGGCCTCGGCGGCGTGCTGGTCGAGATCCTGAAGGACGTCACCTTCCGTCTGGCTCCCGCCACCAAGGACGACGCCCTGTCGATGCTCGATGGCATCCAGGCCCATGACATGCTCAAGGGCGTGCGCGGCGGCGACCCGGTCAGCCGCGATGCGCTGGCCGATATCATCGTCAAGGTATCGCAGCTCGTCAGCGACTTCCCCGAAATCGTCGAACTCGATCTCAACCCGGTATTCGCCACCAAGAAGGACGCGACCGCCGCCGACGTGCGCATCGTGGTGGACTTCGACTACAAGCCCCGCCCGGCGCCGCGGCCGACCGCGGAAATCGTCACCGCGATGAACCGCATCATGCAGCCGAAGGCAGTTGCCGTGATCGGCGCCTCCGCCGAAGACGGCAAGATCGGCAACTCCGTGATGAAGAACCTGATCAACGGCGGCTACAAGGGCGATATCTATCCGATCCACCCGAAGGCCCCCGAGATCCTCGGCTACAAAGCCTACAAGAGCGTCAAGGATGTGCCGGGCGTGATCGACACCGCGGTGTTCGCGATCCCCGCAAAATTCGTCGCAGGCGCGCTGGTCGAGTGCGGCGAGAAGAAGATTCCCGGCGCCGTCCTGATTCCGTCGGGTTTTGCCGAAGCCGGCGCGCCGGAATTGCAGGCCGAAATCGTCGAGATCGGCAAGAAGTACGACGTCCGCCTGATGGGGCCCAATATCTACGGCTTCTACTATACCCCTGCCAATCTCTGCGCGACGTTCTGCACCGCCTACGACGTCAAGGGCCACGCGGCACTGTCGTCGCAATCCGGCGGCATCGGCATGGCGATCATCGGCTTCTCGCGCTCGGCCAAGATGGGTGTTTCCGCGATCGTCGGCCTCGGCAACAAGTCTGATATCGACGAGGACGATCTGCTCGCCTTCTTCGAGCAGGACCCGAACACGACCATCATCGCCCAGCACTGCGAAGACCTCAAAGACGGCCGCGCCTTCGCGGAAGCCGCCAAGCGGGTCTCGAAGAAGAAGCCGGTGGTGGTGCTCAAGGCGGGCCGCACCTCGGCCGGCGCCAAGGCGGCGTCGTCGCACACCGGCGCGCTCGCCGGCAACGACAAGATCTACGAGGACGTGCTCAAGCAGTCCGGCGTGATCCGCGCCCGATCCTTAAGGCAATTGCTCGAGTTCGCGCGCGGCATTCCGGTGCTGCCGACCCCGAAGGGCGAGAACGTGCTGATCATCACCGGCGCGGGCGGCTCGGGCGTGCTGCTGTCCGACTCGGTGGTCGACAACGGCCTGTCGCTGATGGCGATGCCGCCGGACCTCGACGCGGCGTTCCGCAAGTTCATCCCGCCGTTCGGCGCCGCTGGCAACCCGGTCGACATCACCGGTGGCGAGCCGCCGATCACCTACG